>NZ_JBHJQP010000026.1:0-54543 GCF_042262625.1 Streptomyces sp. NPDC056347
GCCGAGTCCGCGCCGCCGGACCCGGCGGGGGCGGGTTCGTGTCCCTGGGTGTCCGGTCGCGCGCTTTCCGTGACGCATGGTGGCCGAATGCTTCGGCAGTATGTCGAGTGCATGGCAGGGGTGGCCGAAAGCTGGTGCCGTCCGACGGTGCGGACCAGGCTGGAGCTCGCACATTCGTGCCCCTGATCCATCCGCAGAAAGTCCACGCCGCAGATGCACACGCCCCTTCGACCCGGCATCCCCGAAATGCGCCCTCCACGCGCGGGGAGGAGGTGGCGCGCGTGGTCCGCCATGTGATCCGCAAGGCGACCGGCTGGCTCCTGATGATCGTGGTCGCCACCAACGCAACCTACTTTCTGGCCAGTTGGTTCCTGGACCCGAAGTCGAACTTCAGGGAGCTGCGCCCGGTCCGTACCGAGGAGCAGATCGACCGGGCCCTCGCGCCGTACAACCTGAGCTCGCAGGAGCCGCTGGTGCACCGCTGGTGGGACTGGCTCACCTCGGTGGTGCTCCACTTCGACTGGGGCAGGTCGCCCACCGGCGTCTCCGTCAACGGGGAGATCGGCTACCGGGCGCTGATCAGCGGGGAGCTGGTCATCATCGCGACCGTCCTGTCCGTGGTCATCGGCGTCGCGCTGGCCGTGTACACCGCCTCGCGGCAGTACGGCTGGGCCGACCGGATCTCGCAGGCCGTGTCCATCGCGGTGTTCAACATCCCGACCGCCGTCGCCGCGCTCGCCGTGGTCTTCGTCGCCATCTGGCTGAACCAGCACGCCGGACTGACCTTCCTCTACGTCGCCGGGGAGAACTCACCGGGCGTGGAAGGGGTGTTCGCGACGGTCGTCGACCGGCTGCTGCACCTGATCCTGCCGACCGTGAGCCTGACGCTCATGGGCTACGTCGGCTACCACCTGACGCAGCGGTCCCTGCTGCTCGACACCATCAACGCCGACTTCGTCCGCACCGCCCAGGCCACCGGACTCACCCGGTCCCGGGCGATCCGCAGGCACGCCCTGCGCGCCGCGCTCATCCCGACCGCGACCTCCGTGGCGTTCAGCATCCCGGCCATGTTCACCGGCGCCGTCATCACCGAGACGATCTTCGGCTGGAACGGCATGGGCCGCTACTTCATCCAGACCATCAGCAAGAACGACGTGCACGGCACGGTCGCGACGGCAGCCTTCGCCGCTGTCCTCACCGCGATCGGCGCGATCCTCGCGGATGTCGCCACCGTCTTCCTCGACCCCCGAGTGAGGGTGAACTGACGTGGCGACAGACCTCGGGGCCGACGCCCCGCGGAAGACCGGGGGCGCGCCCCACCTCGGCCTCGGCCGCCTCTACCTGCGGCGCTTCCTGCGCAACCGGCTCGCCGCCGTCGGCGTGGTGATCTTCCTGCTGCTGGTGCTGTTCAGCGCCTTCGGCGGGACGCTCACCCCGTACACCTACTCCGACGCCGACTTCGCCGCGCTCACCCAGCCGCCGAGCGGCACGCACTGGTTCGGCACCAACCAGGGCGGCAACGATGTCTACGCCTCCGCCGTGCACGGGCTCCAGCGCTCCCTGGCGATCGCGGTGAGCGTCTCCGTCCTGACCGTCGTCGTCGCCGCGGTGATCGGCTCCAGCGCCGCGTACTTCGGCGGCCGGGTGGAGAAGGCGACCCTCGCCGTCATCCACTTCCTGCTGGTCGTCCCCTCGTTCCTGATCCTCGCCCTGGTCTCCCACCGGCTCGCCGGGGACTGGCGGGTCCTCATCGTCGTCCTCACCGTCTTCGGCTGGATGTCGACCGCGCGGGTCGTCTGGTCCGTCTCCACCTCGCTGCGGGAACGGGACTACGTGACGGCCGCCGAGTTCATGGGTGTCGGCGCACCACGCATCATCCTGCGCCACATCATCCCCAACCTCGGCTCGCTGCTGATCGTGAACCTGACGCTCGGCGTCGTCGCGACCGTACTCAGCGAGACCGCCCTGTCCTTCCTCGGCTTCGGCGTCCAGACCCCGGACGTCTCCCTCGGCACGATGCTGGCCGACGGCGCGGGCACCGTCACCAGCGCCCCGTGGCTCTTCGCCTTCCCCGCCGGGCTGGTCGTGCTGCTCACCGTGTCGATGACCTTCGTCGGCGACGGACTGCGCGACGCCCTCGACCCCACGTCCGTGACCGGTGCGGCAGGAGGCCGACGATGACCCTCACGACCCTGGCGCAGACCCGGGAGCCCACGGCCGCCGAACCGGTGCTCTCGGTACGGGACCTGCGGGTCACCTTCCCCTCGGAGGCCGGGCCCGTCGAGGCGGTGCGCGGCGTCGGCTTCGACCTGCTGCCCGGCCGGACCCTCGGCATCGTCGGCGAGTCCGGCTCCGGCAAGTCGGCCACCGCGATGGCCGTGATGGGCCTGCTGCCGCCGTCCGCCGAGGTGGGCGGGCAGGTGCTGCTCGGCGGGCGCGACCTGGTCGGCCTCGGGGACAAGGAGATCTCCGCGATCCGCGGCAACTCCATCGGCATGGTCTTCCAGGACCCGCTGTCCGCGCTCACCCCGATCTTCTCCGTGGGCCGGCTGCTCTCCGACGCCCTGCGCGTCCACCAGGACCTGACGAGGAAGGCCGCCTGGGAGCAGGCCGTCGAACTCCTCGACCTCGTCGGCATCCCCGACCCCCGGGGCCGGGCCAAGTCCTTCCCGCACGAGTTCTCCGGCGGCATGCGCCAGCGCGTCGTCATCGCGATGGCCATCGCCAACCGGCCCTCGGTGCTCGTCGCGGACGAACCCACCACCGCCCTCGACGTCACCGTGCAGGCCCAGATCCTGGACGTGCTGCGGCTCGCCCAGCGGGAGACCGGCGCCGGGCTCGTCCTGATCACCCACGACCTCGGCGTGGTGGCCGGTCACGCCGACGACGTCGCCGTGATGTACGCGGGCCGGATCGTGGAACGGGCCGGTGTCGACCAGCTCTTCCGCCGCCCCGCGATGCCCTACACCGCCCGGCTGCTCGCCGCCGTGCCCACCGTGGACAGCGGCGTCCACCGGCCCCTGGTCCCGATCGGCGGCGAACCGCCCGCACTCGTGGACCTCCCGGCCGGCTGCCCCTTCGCGAGCCGCTGCGCCGTCGCCCAGGACGCCTGCCGGGCCGACGAACCCGCCCTGCGCGAGATCACCGGACACGGCCACGCGGCCTGCCTGCGCGCCGACGAGATCGCCGCCGGGACCCTGGACCCCGCCGGTGACCCCGCACCGGAAGCCCGGCCCGACGCGCCCGGGGAACCGGCCACCGGCGAGGTGGTGCTCCGGGTCGAGGACCTGGTCAAGACCTTCCCGGTCACCAGGGGCGCCCTCCTCAAGCGCCGGGTCGGCACCCTGCACGCCGTCAACCGGGTGAGCTTCGAACTGCGCGCCGGGGAGACCCTCGGGCTGGTCGGCGAGTCGGGCAGCGGCAAGACCACCACCCTGCTGGAGGTCCTCCGGCTGAAGCGGCCCGAGAGCGGCCGGATCGAGGTCTCCGGCACCGACATCGGTACGGTCGGATCCGCGTCCCGGATGCGGGAGCTGCGGCAGGACGTGCAGATCGTGATGCAGGACCCGCTCGGGGCCCTGAACCCGCGGCTGCCCGTCTTCCAGCTGCTCGCCGAACCGCTCCGGGCCGCCGGGAAGGACCGCGAGGCGATCGCCGCCCGGGTCGGCGAACTGCTCACGCTGGTCGGCCTGGACCCCGCGGTGAGCGGCCGCTTCCCGGCCGCGCTCTCCGGCGGCCAGCGCCAGCGGATCGGCATCGCCAGGGCCCTGGCCACCGAGCCGAAACTGCTTGCGCTCGACGAGCCGCTGTCGGCCCTGGACGTGTCGGTGCAGGCCGGGGTGATCAACCTGCTGGCCCGGCTCAAGCGCGAACTCGGCCTCGCCTACCTGGTGGTCGCCCACGACCTGGCCGTGGTGCGCCACATCTCCGACCGGATCGCGGTGATGTACCTCGGGCACATCGTCGAGACCGGGGAGACCGAGGCGATCTTCTCCGATCCCAGGCACCCCTACACCCGGGCGCTGCTGTCCGCGATCCCCGTGCCCGACCCGCGGCGGGAACGCGCCCGCGAACGGACCGTGCTCCGGGGCGAGCAGCCCAGCGCCAGCCGCCCGCCCGCGGGCTGCGTCTTCGTCGACCGCTGCCCGCTGTACCGCCTCGCCGACGAGGACGTACGCGCCCGCTGCCGCACGGAGCGCCCCGAACCCACCGAGGTGGCCACCCGCCCCGGCCACCAGTACGCCTGCCACGCCGTCTGAGCCCGCTCGCGTACGCCCCGCTCACCCCACGAGCACGAACCCTTCCCACCCCGAACCAGTAAGGAGCCCTTCCGCCATGCGCGCAAGACTGGCCCTGCCCCTCGCCCTCGTCGCCGCCGTCTCCGTCGCCGCCACCGCGTGCGACGCCTCGTCGGGGAAGGACGGGGGCGGCGCCGGAACGGCCGCCCCCAAGGCCGCCTCCTCCGTGACCGACTACAACCCGGTCCCGTACGACAAGGTCAAGGACGGCGGCACGTACACCACCGCCGGGACCTTCGACGACCAGGGCAACCCGTTCAACGTCAACGCCACCCTGACCGCGTCCCGGGTCTGGTCCTGGTACAACGCCGACGCGATCACCTACTCGCCCACCGGCGAGGTGCAGTACAACCCGGACTACTACAGCGACGTGAAGGTCACCACCGAGGGCGGCGACCAGAAGGTCGTCCTCACCATCAACGAGAAGGCCGCCTTCAACGACGGCACCCCGATCGACTGGACCGCGATCGAGGCCACCTGGAAGGCCAACAACGGCTCGGACAAGGGCTTCGACGCCTCCACCACCGACGGCTACAGCCAGATCACCTCGGTGACCAAGGGCGAGAACGCCAAGCAGGCCGTCATCACCTTCAAGGGCGTCAACCCCGCCTGGTCGACCCTCTTCACCACCTTCCTGCACCCCGAGGCCGCCACCGTCGCCAACTTCAACAAGGCGTACATCAAGAAGGCCCACCCGGAGTGGGGCGCGGGCCCGTACACCGTCGGCGAGTGGGACACCCACTCCGGCGGCATCACCTTCGTCCGCAACCCGAAGTGGTGGGGCAAGAAGGGCAAGCTCGACAAGCGCGTCTACGTCAACCTGGAGTCGACCGCCGCGGTCAACGCCTTCAAGAACGGCCAGCTCGACTACACCTCGGCCGTCGACGCCGAGAGCCTCAAGCAGGTCAAGGGACTGAAGGGGACGGAGATCCGCAGCGGCGGCAGCCCCTTCGAGTACTCGCTGCACTTCAACACCAAGTCCGCGAACCTCGCCGACACGGCCGTCCGCAAGGCCGTCCAGCAGAGCATCGACCGTTCCCAGATCGCGAAGATCCAGTTCCAGGGGCTCGACTACAAGGAGCCGCTGCCCGGCTCGGCCGTGCTGTACAGCTTCCAGAAGGGCTACGAGGACAACGTCTCGAAGGTCCTGACGTACGCGCCGGACGAGGCGAGGAAGACGCTCGACGAGGCCGGCTGGAAGCCCGGCGCCGACGGCATCCGCGCCAAGGACGGCAAGAAGCTGACCATCGGCTACACCATGGTCGGCGAGGACCCGCTGGACAAGGCCGTCGCCGGTGCCTTCGCCGCGATGCTGAAGCCGGTCGGCGTCGATCTGGTCATCAAGAAGGCCGACGAGGCGGACTTCGCGAAGGTCATCAGCGAGCGCAGGTTCGACCTCTTCCTGTCCGGGAACCGCTCCATGGACCCGTTCGGCGCCCGCTACCTGTGCGACTTCTACTGCTCCGACCGTGACTCCAACATCACCGGCGCCGGAACCCCGGAGCTGGACAAGAAGATCCGCGACGTCCTCGGCATCGAGGACCTCGGCAAGCAGACCGCGGCCGCCAACGAGGTCGAGCGCGAGGCGCTCCAGCAGTACGCCTTCCTGCCGCTGTTCAGCGGTCCGTCGACGTACAGCGTGAAGAAGGGCCTGGCCAACGTCGGCGCCACCATCTTCTACAGCCCGCTCCCGGAGACGGTCGGCTGGGAGAAGTAACCCGCCCGCGTACGCCCGTCCCCGCCCCGGTGCCGCCGTCCGGCCGCACCGGGGCGCGGTGCGTGCGCGGGAGAGCGCGGGAGGCGTCCGGGAACGTGCCCCACGAACGGGCTTGACCTCAAGTCGAGTTGAGGTACGAAGCTCTTCGCATGGACCACACCACAGCACCCACCACCCCCGCCACCGCACCCCTGAAGGTCGCGGTCGTCCTCGCCAGCAACCGGGAGGGCCGGTTCGCCCCCGTCGTCGCGGACTGGCTCCTCGCCCACACCGACGCCCACCCCGACATCGAGACCGACCTGGTCGACGTCGTGGAGGCCGACCTCCCGACCGCCATCTCCTTCCGGCCCGAACCCGGCGCGCAGGCCCGGCTCGACGCCCTCGCGCCCCGGCTGGCCGCGGCCGACGCCTTCATCGTCGTCACCCCCGAGTACAACCACTCCTACCCGGCCCCGCTGAAGAACCTCATCGACTGGTACCGCGAGGAATGGCACGCCAAGCCCGTCGGCTTCGTCTCGTACGGCGGGGTCTCCGGCGGACTGCGCGCCGTCGAGCACCTGCGGCAGGTCTTCGCGGAGCAGCACGCCGTCTCCGTCCGCGAGACCGTCTCCTTCCACAACGCGGGCGCCCTCTTCGACGAGCAGGGAAAGCACCGCGACCCGCAGGGCTGCGACGCGGCCGCCAAGGTGCTCCTCGACCAGCTGCTCTGGTGGGGGCGGGCGCTGCGCGAGGCCAGGTCGGCGCGTCCCTACGGCGGCTGAGCGCCCGGACCCTACTCGGGAGCCGCCAGCGCCTCCACGATCCCGGTCTCCCGCGGGCCCAGGAAGTGCGGATCGGGCCTGAACACGGCGTCCAGCGCCGCCTTCCCCGCCGCGAACACCTCCCGGGTCCCGCCGTAGTACCAGGTCGCGTCGTGCACCGCGTCCACCCCGACCCCGTACGCGTCGATCCCGGCGGTCCGGCAGAGGGCGACCGCCCGGCGGATGTGGAAGCCCTGGCTCACCAGCACCGCGCGGTCGACCCCGAAGATCTTCTTGGCCCGTACACAGGAGTCCCAGGTGTCGAATCCGGCGAAATCGCTCACGATGTGCCGGTCCGGCACCCCGTGCTCCCTGAGATAGGTGCGCATGGCGTCCGGCTCGTCGTACTCCTCGCGGCCGTTGTCGCCGGTCACCAGCACGACCCGCACCTTCCCGTCCCGGTACAGCCGGGCGGCGGCATTCAGCCGGTTCGCCAGATACGGGGTCGGCCTGCCCTCCCACAGGCCGGCCCCGAACACCACCGCCACCTGCCGCGCGGGCGCGTCCGCCACCGTCCCGACCCGGGCGCCGGCGGCCGCGTACGTCCAGGTCATGGGCGCCAGCCCCAGCACGCACGCGGCCATCACCCCCTGCACGGCCCGCCGCTGCCCGCGCCGCGTCCGCGGCCACCTCGGCCATCCCACCCGCATACGAGCCCTCTCGTTCCGTGCCCCTTTGACCTGATGGACGATCAATCGGTCGAAAGGGTTCTCGAACCGGCGGAAGAGACCGGCAGCAGGCGGCGGAGCGCCCCGGCGTGGCTGTCGGTCCGGCCGTCTACTGTCGGAACCATGGACGGTACGCACGGCACCCACGGCACGGCCCCCTACAGCTCGGCGGACACCGAGCGCTGGGACACCGAGCCGGACAAACGCCCGGGCCGCACCGCGTTCCAGCGCGACCGCGCCCGGGTGCTGCACTCCGCCGCGCTGCGACGGCTCGCCGGAAAGACCCAGGTCCTCGCCCCCGGCACCCGAGGCCGCTCCTGGGACGCCAGCCCGCGCACCCGGCTCACCCACTCCCTCGAATGCGCCCAGGTCGGCCGCGAGCTCGGCGCGGCGCTCGGCTGCGACCCCGACCTGGTCGAGACGGCCTGCCTCGCCCACGACCTCGGCCACCCGCCCTTCGGGCACAACGGCGAACAGGCACTCAACGACTTCGCCTCCGACTGCGGGGGCTTCGAGGGGAACGCCCAGTCGCTGCGCCTGCTCACCCGGATCGAACCCAAGCGCTTCGTCCCCGACACCCGCACCGGCCGGCCGGTCAGCGTCGGCCTCAACCTGACCCGTGCCGCCCTGGACGCCGCCACCAAATACCCCTGGCCGCGCGGCGGACACCCCACCGACCCCGGCTCCCCGAAATTCGGCGTCTACGAGGACGACCTCCCGGTCTTCACCTGGGCCCGCGAGGACGCCCCGGAACACCGCACCTGCTTCGAGGCCCAGGTCATGGACTGGTCCGACGACGTCGCCTACTCCGTGCACGACTTCGAGGACGGGCTGCACGCCGGCCACATCGACCCCGACCGGCTCTGCGCCGCACCCGAGCGCGACGGGATCTGGACGGTCGCCGTCGGCCGCTACGTACCGGCCGACACCGACCCCGCCGAGCTGACCGCGGCACTCGAGCGGCTCACCGGCCAGGAATGGTGGCCGCGCGGCTACGACGGGACGGCCGTCGCCCAGGCCCGGCTGAAGGACGCCACCAGCCAGCTGATCGGCCGGTTCTGCCTCGCCGCCGAGCGCTCCACCCGCCGGGCGTACGGGACCGGCCGCCTGGGCCGCTACGCCGCCGCCCTCGTCGTCCCCCGCGAGGCCCGCCTGGAGTGCGCGGTGCTCAAGGCCGTCGCCGACCGGTACGTGATGCGCCGCGCCGAGCAGGAGGCCATCCGCGCGGAGCAGCGGATCGTCATCGCCGAGCTGGCCGCCGCCCTGACCGCCCGCGCCCCCGAAGGGCTGGAACCGCAGTTCCGCGCGCTCTTCGACGCCGCCCGCGACGACACGGCCCGCAAACGCGTCCTGGTCGACCAGATCGCCTCCCTGACCGACGCCGCCGCCCTCTCCCTGCACGCCGCCCTCGCCTGAGGGCCTTCCGCCCGGACCGGACGGACCGGACAGGAGCGTGCCGGACCGGATCAGGCCGGAGCGGACCGGATCAGGCCGGATCGGGCCGGATCAGGCCGGGCTCGCGTGCCGTGCCCCGTCCGGCGGGCCGGGCCCAGCAGACTGGTGGCCGGGTACACCTCTTCCGCCATCACGCCGCGTGCGGGACGCTCGCAGTGGCGGCGGAGCGCAGCAAGCACCGAGGAGGCATCACATGGTCGACGCACACCAGACGTTCGTCATCGTCGGCGCAGGACTGGCCGGAGCCAAGGCGGCCGAGACGCTCCGGACGGAGGGATTCAGCGGCCGGGTGATCATGCTCGGGGACGAACGCGACCATCCCTACGAACGGCCCCCGCTCTCCAAGGGCTATCTGACGGGCAAGGAGGAGCGCGACAGCGTCTTCGTCCACGAACCCGCCTGGTACGCGGGCGCCGAGATCGAGCTGCACCTGGGCCAGCCGGTCACCTCCCTCGACCGCAAGGCCCACGCGGTCGTGCTCGGAGACGGCACCGTCGTCCACTACGACAAGCTGCTGCTCGCCACCGGGGCCGAACCGCGCCGCCTCCCGATCCCCGGCACCGACCTGGCGGGCGTCCACCACCTGCGCCGCCTCGCCCACGCCGACCGGCTGCGTCACGTGCTGGCCGCACTCGGCCGCGACAACGGGCACCTGGTGATCTCCGGGGCCGGGTGGATCGGCCTGGAGGTCGCGGCGGCGGCGCGCGGATACGGCGCCGAGGTCACGATCATGGAGCCGGAGCCGACCCCGCTGCACCGGGTCCTCGGCCCCGAGCTCGGCCAGCTCTTCACCGACCTCCACAGCGACCACGGGGTCCGCTTCCGCTTCGGCGTCCGCCTCACCGAGATCATCGGCCAGGACGGCCTGGTCCTCGCCGTCCGCACCGACGACGGCGAGGAGCACCCGGCCCACGACGTGCTCGCCGCGATCGGCGCCGCCCCCCGCACCGCGCTGGCCGAGACCGCCGGGCTCGCCATGGCCCCGCGCGCGGACGGCGGCGGCATCGCCGTGGACGCCTCGCTGCGCACCAGCGACCCGCACATCTTCGCCGCCGGGGACGTCGCCAACGTGGCCCATCCGCTGCTCGCCACCCGGCTGCGGGTGGAGCACTGGGCCAACGCGCTGAACAGCGGACCGGCCGCGGCCCGCGCCATGCTCGGCCAGGAGGTCTCCTACGACCGGGTGCCGTACTTCTTCTCCGACCAGTACGACCTCGGCCTCGAGTACTCCGGCTGGGCACCGCCCGGCAGCTACGACCAGGTGGTGATCCGGGGCGACACGGGCAAGCGGGAGTTCATCGCCTTCTGGCTGAAGGACCAGAAGGTGCTGGCCGGGATGAACGTCAATGTGTGGGACGTCACCGAGACCGTGCAGGCGCTGATCCGGTCCGGCCTGTCGTACCTCACCCGTAGAATTCACTCGTGGCAGGCAGGATCAATGACGACGACGTGAAGGCGGTACGGGACGCGGTCCCGATCGACGCCGTCGTGTCCGAGTACCTCCAGCTGCGCAACGCTGGCGGTGGCAACCTCAAGGGCCTCTGCCCGTTCCACGACGAGAAGTCGCCCTCCTTCCAGGTCAGCCCGAGCAAGGGACTCTTCCACTGCTTCGGCTGCCAGGAGGGCGGCGACACGATCGCCTTCGTGCAGAAGATCGACCATCTGACGTTCGCGGAGGTCGTCGAGCGGCTCGCCGCCAAGGCGGGCATCACCCTGCGGTACGAGGAGGGCGGCTACAACCCCTCCCACCAGCGCGGCGAGCGCATCCGGCTGGTCGAGGCGCACAAGGCGGCCGCCCAGTTCTACACCCAGCAGCTGGAAGGGCCCGAGGCCGAGATCGGCCGCAAGTTCCTCGCCGAGCGCGGTTTCGACCAGGCCGCCGCCGCCCACTTCGGCGTCGGCTACAGCCCGGCGGGCTGGGACCACCTCACCCGCTATCTGCGCGGCAAGGGCTTCAGCGACAAGGAGCTGATCGCCTCCGGCCTCTCCCAGGACGGGCGCCGCGGCCCCATCGACCGCTTCCGCGGCCGCCTGATGTGGCCGATCAGCGACACCTCCGGCGATATCGTCGGGTTCGGCGCCCGCAAGCTCCGCGAGGACGACAACGGCCCGAAGTACCTCAACACCCCCGAGACCGCGATCTACAAGAAGTCCCAGGTGCTGTACGGCATCGACCTCGCGAAGAAGGACATCGCGAAGGCCAGCCGGGCCGTGGTCGTTGAGGGCTACACCGACGTCATGGCCTGCCACCTCGCCGGGATCACCACCGCCATCGCCACCTGCGGCACCGCCTTCGGCGGCGACCACATCAAGATCCTCCGCCGCCTCCTGATGGACAACGGCAGCGCCCGGGTGATCTTCACCTTCGACGGTGACGCGGCCGGCCAGAAGGCCGCCCTGCGCGCCTTCGAGGACGACCAGAAGTTCGCCGCGGAGACGTACATCGCCATCGCCCCGGACAGCATGGACCCCTGCGACCTGCGCCTGGTCAAGGGCGACGAGGCCGTCCGGGAGCTGGTCGAGCCCCGCACCCCGCTCTTCGAGTTCGCGCTCCGCCAGATCGTCGCCCGGTACGACCTGGAGACCCCGGCGGGCCGGGCCGCCGCGCTCGACGAGGCGGCACCCGTCGTCGCGAAGATCAAGACGCAGAGCGTCCAGCGGGAGGTCGCCGTCCAGCTCGCCGGCCTCGTCGGCATCCTCGACCAGGAGTTCGTCGTCCACCGCGTCGCCCAGTTCGCCCGCTGGGCCCGCGACCGCGGGGAGCGGGGCGACCGGGGCGACCGGAACCGCGCCCCCGGCCGCCGCGAGCAGCAGCAGCCCGCCGCGCCGGCCCCCCGAGGCCCCTCTGGCCCCGCGCTCCACCTCCGCAGCCCCGCCTTCCACACCGAGCGGGAGCTGCTGAAGCTCGCCCTCCAGCGTCCCGAGCTGGTCTCCCCGGCCTTCGACGCCTACGGCGAGGACGAGTTCACCGCCCCGCCCTACGCGGCGGTGCGCCGGTGCATCGAGGAGGCGGGCGGCGCGGAGCGCGGCCTGGCCGAGGCCCGCGAATACCTGGCCGCCGTGCTGGACGTGGCCCCCGACGACTCCGTACGGAGCCTGGTCACCGAGCTCGCCGTCGAGGTGTTCCGCGGCAAGTCCATCGACGAGACCTACGCGGGCATCCAGCTCGTCCAGGTCCGGCTGCGCGCCGTCGACCGCCGCATCGGCGACGTACAGGGCAGCCTCGCCCGCCTCGGCAGCAATGTCGCCCCCGACCACCTGGCCGCCGCGCAGAACGAGGTCTGGGTCCTCCAGCAGTACGCCCAGTCCCTGCGCAACCACGGGGCCGCCGCGCTCTGAGCGCCGCGGGCCCGGGAGCCGTCGCGTAACCGGCCGGTCACGGACCGGACCCAGAAAGTCGCCGCACGCCCCTCGTGGCGGGGATGTGTCTTCCCCCACACTGGTGGCGGTGCCTGAGACATCGGAGCGCGGCCGGCCCGCCGAGTGGTGGGCCTCCCTTCCCGCGGTCCGGCAGCGATCACCTGGAGGTCGCCCCCGTGCAGACCCGGACCCCGACCAAGACCGAGCGCGTCTCGGCCATCCCCGCGCAGAACCGGGCCGTGCGCCATCCGGAGACCGCGGTGGAATCCCCGGAGGCGTCCGAGCCGCCGGAGCCGCGTGAGGCACCCGGGGAAGCCGGGCCGCCCCGGCGCGGGAGCGGGCCGGAAGCCGCCGGGCCGTCCGCCGACCTCTTCCGCCAGTACCTGCGGGAGATAGGCCGGATCCCCCTGCTCAGCGCCGAGGACGAGGTGGAGCTGGCCCGCCGGGTCGAGGCCGGACTCTTCGCCGAGGAACGGCTGGCCGGTACCCCCGACCCCGACACCCGGCTCGCCGTCGACCTGGACCGGCTGGTGGTCATGGGGCGCACGGCCAAGCGCCGCCTCATCGAGGCCAACCTCCGGCTCGTCGTCTCCGTCGCCAAACGGTACGTGGGCCGCGGGCTGACCATGCTCGACCTGGTCCAGGAGGGCAACCTCGGGCTGATCAGGGCCGTGGAGAAGTTCGACTACGCCCGCGGCTACAAGTTCTCGACGTACGCGACCTGGTGGATCCGGCAGGCCATGTCCCGCGCCCTCGCCGACCAGGCGCGGACCATCCGGGTCCCGGTCCATGTGGTCGAGCTGATCAACCGCGTCGTACGCGTACAGCGCCGGATGCTCCAGGAGCGCGGCTGCGAACCCACCGCC
Organism: Streptomyces sp. NPDC056347; assembly: GCF_042262625.1. NCBI lineage: Bacteria > Bacillati > Actinomycetota > Actinomycetes > Kitasatosporales > Streptomycetaceae > Streptomyces > Streptomyces sp. NPDC056347. The sequence goes on from NZ_JBHJQP010000026.1 coordinate 13,165, forward strand.
GAGGAGATCGCCGACCAGCTCGACCTCACCCCGGAACGGGTCGGCGAGATCCTCGTCCTCGCCCGGGAGCCGATCTCGCTGCACGCCCCGGTCGGTGAGGAGGACGACGTCGCCCTCGGCGACCTCATCGAGGACGGCGACGCCGCGTCCCCGGCCGAGTCCGCCGCGTTCCTGCTGCTGCGCGAACACCTGGAGGCGGTGCTCTCCACCCTCGGCGAACGCGAACGCAAGGTGGTCCAGCTGCGCTACGGGCTGGACGACGGGCGGCCCCGCACCCTGGAGGAGATCGGCCGCATCTTCGGCGTGACCCGCGAACGCATCCGCCAGATCGAGTCCAAGACCCTGGGCAAACTGCGCGACCACGCCTTCGCCGACCAGCTCCGCGGCTACCTCGACTGACCGCGCCGCGCACGCGCGGGGGCCCGTACCGTCGGTACGGGCCCCCGTTCTCCGGCAAGTGGCGGAGTTGCTAGTCGACTTCGGCGACCGCCTGGGCGAACTGCGCCGAGTACAGCCGGGCGTACGCGCCGCCGGAGGCCAACAGCTCCTCGTGCGTGCCCTGTTCGACGATCGAGCCGTTCTCCATCACCAGGATGACGTCGGCGTCCCGGATGGTGGAGAGCCGGTGCGCGATCACGAAGCTGGTACGGCCGTGGGCCAGCCGCGCCATCGCCTTCTGGATCAGCACCTCCGTACGGGTGTCGACGGAGCTGGTCGCCTCGTCGAGCACCAGGATCACCGGGTCGGACAGGAACGCCCGCGCGATGGTGATCAACTGCTTCTCACCCGCGCTGACCCCGGAGCCCTCGTCGTCGATCACCGTGTCGTAGCCGTCCGGCAGCGTACGGATGAACCGGTCGGCGTGGGCCGCCCGCGCCGCCTCCTCGATCTCCTCGCGGGTGACCTCGCGGGAGGCCCCGTACGCGATGTTGTCCGCGATCGAACCGCCGAACAGCCAGGTGTCCTGGAGGACCATGCCGATGCCCTGCCGCAGCTCGTCGCGCGACATTTTCGCCACGTCCACGCCGTCCAGCGTGATCCGGCCGCCCGTCACCTCGTAGAACCGCATGAGCAGGTTGACCAGAGTGGTCTTGCCCGCGCCGGTCGGGCCGACGATCGCGACCGTGTGACCGGGCTCGACGTTCAGCGACAGGCTCTCGATGAGCGGCTTCTCCGGCTCGTAGCGGAACGACACCTTCTCCAGCGAGACGCTGCCCAGCAGCTCCTTCGGCCGCTCGCGCTCCTCGGGCAACGGGTCGGCGCCCTGCTCCTCGGCGTCCAGCAGGTCGAAGATCCGCTCGGCCGACGCGACACCCGACTGCACCAGGTTCGCCATCGAGGCGACCTGGGTCAGCGGCATCGAGAACTGCCGCGAGTACTGGATGAACGCCTGCACGTCACCGATCGACAGCGCACCCGAGGCGACCCGCAGGCCGCCCACGACGGCGATCAGCACGTAGTTCAGGTTGGAGACGAACATCATCAGCGGCTGCATGATCCCGCTGTTGAACTGCGCCTTGAACCCGGCCTCGTACAGCGCCTCGTTCTGCTCGGCGAAGTCCTTCGCGGACTCCTCCTGCCGCCCGAAGACCTTCACCAGGGTGTGCCCGGTGTACATCTCCTCGATGTGGGCGTTGAGCTTGCCCGTCACGTGCCACTGCTGGACGAACTGCGGCTGCGAGCGTTTGCCGACCTTCGCGGCCACGACCGCCGAGAGCGGCACCGTCACCAGCGCGACCACCGCCAGCAGCGGCGAGACCCAGAACATCATGACCAGCACACCGACGATGGTCAGCAGGGAGTTGATGAGCTGCCCCATCGTCTGCTGCATCGTCTGCGAGATGTTGTCGATGTCGTTCGTCGCCCGGCTGAGCACCTCGCCGCGCTTGGCCCGGTCGAAGTACGACAGCGGCAGCCGCGACAGCTTCGTCTGGATGTCCTCGCGCAGCTGGAAGACGACCCGGTTGATGATCCGGATCGACAGCCGCGTCGCCACCAGCATCAGCAGACCGGCGCCGACGTAGACCGCCAGCGCCACCAGCAGCACGTCGCGCACCGCGCCGAAGTCGATGCCGTGACCGGGGACGAAGTCCACCCCGGCGAGCATGTCGGCCAGCTTGCTGTTGCCCTCGCGCAGGCCCGCGACGGCCTGCTCCTTGGTCGCCCCCGCGGGCATGTCGCGGCCGATGACCCCGGCGAAGATCAGGTCGGTCGCCCGGCCGAGGATCTTCGGCCCGACCACCGACAGTGCGACGCTCAGCGCACAGGCCACCAGCATCACGTACAGCGAGGTCTTCTCCGTCGCGAAGCGCTTCAGCAGCCGCTTCGAGGACCCCTTGAAGTCCATCGACCGGTCGGTCGGCGCCCCGCCCGCCATCATGCGTCCGCCAGGCCCGGCCATTACGCGGCCTCCGCTTCCGTCAGCTGGGAGAGCACGATCTCCCGGTACGTTTCGTTGCCGTCCATCAGCTCGTGGTGGGTACCGGAGCCGACGACCCGGCCCTCGTCGAGCACCAGGATGCGGTCCGCGTCCCGGATGGTGGAGACCCGCTGGGCCACGATCACCACGGTCGCCTCGGCCGTCTCCCGCGTCAGCGCGCCGCGCAGCGCGGCGTCGGTGGCGTAGTCGAGCGCGGAGAACGAGTCGTCGAAGAGGTAGATCTCCGGCCGCTGCACCAGCGTCCGGGCGATCGCCAGCCGCTGCCGCTGCCCGCCCGAGACATTGGTGCCGCCCTGCGCGATCGGCGCGTCCAGGCCGTGCTCCAGCGCGGAGACGAACTCCTTGGCCTGCGCCACCTCCAGCGCGTGCCACAGCTCCTCGTCGGTCGCGTCCGGGTTCCCGTAACGCAGGTTCGTCGCCACCGTCCCGGAGAACAGGTACGGCTTCTGCGGCACCAGGCTCACGGTCCGCGCCAGCAGCGCCGCGTCCAGCGTCCGCACGTCCGTACCGTCGACCAGCACCTGGCCGTCCGTCACGTCGAACAGCCGGGGCACGAGCCCGAGCAGCGTCGACTTCCCGCTGCCGGTCGAGCCGATGATCGCGGTGGTCTCACCGGGCCGGGCCACCAGGTCCACGGACCGCAGTACCGGCTCCTCCGCCCCCGGGTAACGGAAGTCCGCGCCACGCACTTCCAGATGGCCTCGGGCGCTCAGCTCGTGGACCGGCTTCACCGGCGGGACCACACTGGACTCGGTCTCCAGCACCTCCTGGATGCGCTCGGCGCACACCTCGGCGCGCGGCACCATCATGAACATGAAGGTGGCCATCATCACCGACATGACGATCTGCATCAGATAGGCGAGGAACGCGGTCAGCGCACCGATCTCCATGCCGCCGCTGTCGATGCGGTGGGCACCGAACCAGAGCACGGCGATCGACGAGACGTTGACCACCGTCATCACGGTCGGGAACATCAGCGCCATCAGCCGGCCGGTGGACAGCGCCACATCGGTCAGCTCGGTGTTGGAGCCCCGGAAGCGCTCCTCCTCGTACTCGTCCCGGACGAAGGCGCGGATGACGCGGTTGCCGGTGATCTGCTCGCGCAGCACCCGGTTCACCGTGTCGAGCCGCTCCTGCATCGTGCGGAACAGCGGACGCATCCGCTTCACGATGAGGCTCACCGCGATGCCGAGCACCGGCACCACCGCCAGCAGCACCGCCGACAGCGGCACGTCCTGGCCGAGCGCCATGATGATGCCGCCGACACACATGATCGGCGCCGACACCATCAGCGTGAACGTCATCAGCACCAGCATCTGGACCTGCTGGACGTCGTTGGTCGTACGGGTGATCAGCGAGGGTGCCCCGAAGCGCCCGACCTCGCGCGCCGAGAACGACTGCACCCGGTCGAAGACCGCCGCCCGGACGTCACGGCCGAGCGCGGACGCGGTACGGGCGCCGTAGAAGACGGCCCCCATGTTGCAGACCACCTGGCCGATGCTGACGGCGATCATGATGGCGCCGAATTCGAGGATGTAGCCCGTGTCCCCCTTCACGACACCGTTGTCGATGATGTCGGCGTTCAGGGTGGGCAGATAGAGGCTGGCGCAGGTCTGGAGCAGCTGCAGGACGACCAGTAGCAGGATCGGCTTTCTGTACGGACCGAGATGGGCCCGCAGGAGTTTTATGAGCACGCGTGTCTCTCGGAGTCGGCAGAGGTCGGGAGTCCATCCATTTTCCGGCACCGGTGACGGAGGCCGCGACCGATTTTACTCAAGACCAGGTCAAAAAAAAGACCGAGTACACAAGTAGGGGGAAGTCGCCCCACCGGTGCACTCGGCCCTGCCGCACGGACCCGCTGCTCAGGCCGTCTTCGTTCTAGTCCGTGGGGTCGAATGCCCCCGGGTGGATCTGGTCCCGCGTCGCCGCGTACTGCTGGCGCACCGCCTGCCCGACCGCCAGCTCCTCGCCCGGCTCCAGCACCTGCGCGACCGCTCCCTGCCAGGCCGGCGGGACGAGCGGATCGGCCGTACCCCGTGCGACCCCCAGCGCCCAGGCGGCCTGCCGTGCCGCACCGAGCGCCGCGTACTCCGCGGGCTCCGGCACGACCACCTGCGTACCCAGGAGCGCCGGAGCGATCGTCTGTACGGCGTGCAGCGCCGCCGCCGCCCCCAGCAGGAACACCCGCCGCACCTCCACACCCCGGCCGCGCAGCACGTCCAGCGCGTCGGCCAGCGAGCAGAGCATCCCCTCGAAGGCGGCCCGCGCCAGGTGCTCCGGCTTCATCGACTCGCGCCGCAGCCCGCACAGCGTCCCGGCGGCGTGCGGCAGCCGCGGCGTGCGCTCGCCCTCCAGGTACGGCAGCAGCACCAGCCCGGACGCGCCCGGCGTGGACTTCAGCGCCAGCGCGGAGAGCTCGTCGAGGCTCTCGACGCCGAGCATCTCGGCGGTCCCGCGCAGCGCCCGCACCGCGTTGGAGGTGTGCACCACCGGAAGGTGCCGCCCGGTCGCGTCGGCGAACGAGGTGATCGTCCCGGTCGGGTCGGAGAGCGCCTCCCGGTGCACCGCCATGACCGACCCCGAGGCCCCCAGCGACACCACCGCGTCACCGGCCCCGACCCCGAGCCCCAGCGCCGCCGCCATCGTCTCGCCGGTCCCCGCGGAGATCAGCAGCCCCTCGGGCGTCGTCCCGGCCGCGTCGGAGGGGCCGAGCACCTCGGGCAGCGCGGCCTGGTGCCCGAGCGCGAGCTCCACCAGATCGGGCCGGTAGGCCCCGGTGCCCGCCGACCAGTAGCCGGTGCCGGACGCGGCTCCCCGGTCCGTGGTCCGCCGTGCGGGGCGCCCGAGCAGCTGCCACACCAGCCAGTCGTGCGGCTGCAGCACCGCGGCCACCCGCTGGGCCGCCTCCGGCTCGGTCCGCGCCATCCAGCGCAGCTTCGACACCGGCTGCGCGGCCTGCGGCACCGAGCCGACCGCCTCGGCCCAGGCCTGCCGCCCGCCGAGCCCGTCGATCAGGCCGGCCGCCGCGGCCTGTGCCCGCTTGTCGTTGCCGAGCAGCGCCGGACGGACGAGGTTCCCCTGGTGGTCCAGGGGAACCGTGCCGTGCTGCTGGGCGGAGACGCCGATGGCCTCCACCCCTTCGAGCAACCCGCCGCCGGCGGCCTCGCCGAGCGAGAGCAGCCATGCCTGCGGGTCCACCTCGGTGGCCCTCGCCTCGACGGGATGCGCGGCGAACCCCTGGCGCAGCACGGCGCCCGTGTCCGAATCGCAGACGACGATGTGTGTGAAGGCGGAAGAACTGTCCAGACCGGCGACTATCCCCATGGACAAGATTCTGCCGCACCGCGGGAGCTTCTCCGTACCCGTGGCGCGGCAGCGGCGGGACACCCGCCGGATCGCGTCTACGTGTTGCTGGTGCCCCAGTCGTCCTCCCCGCTCCCGGCGCGGTCCCGGCGCGGACGCAGCCGGGAGGCCACCGAAGCGGGCACCTTGTCGCCGACCTTCTCGCCCACCGCCCGGCACGCCTTGTCGGCCAGGTCCCGGCCGCCCCGGGCGGCGGATTCGGCGGTGTTACGGACGGCCGGGTTCCGGGCGATCCGGCGCGCGGACTCCTTCAGCTGCTCGTAGCGCTCCCGCCCGGCCCGTGTCCCGATCACGTATCCGAGGGCCAGTCCGGCGATGAACGTGAGCCGGTACCGCATGGGTGCCACCCTTCCTTGTGACGTGTGCTGCCCGCGTGCCTGCGGGCACCGGAGATCACCCCGGGGGATACCGATTGGCAAAGCACCCCCCTGCTTGCGCTAATGTATGTGTCGCAGCAAGCACGCGCCGCCCGGCAGTAGCCAGGAGGGGCGGGTTCGGTGCACACGCAGCAATCCCCTGTAGCTCAATTGGCAGAGCAGCCGGCTGTTAACCGGCAGGTTACTGGTTCGAGTCCAGTCGGGGGAGCGCGATCCCCTGTAGCTCAATTGGCAGAGCATTCGGCTGTTAACCGGAGGGTTACTGGTTCGAGTCCAGTCGGGGGAGCAGATCGGAAGAGGACCCCACGGGGTCCTTTTTCGTATGCCCGCCCCCGCGCCCGTCCGAGGTCCCCGGGCCCGGGTGCGGGCGGGGTGTCCATGACTCTTTCGCATGTACTTCGCTCCGCCCGGAACCACGCGGAGCACGGCGGAGTCTTCATGGTCATGCGAAGCCGACCACCCGGAGCGGGAGATCGTATGACCGGCTATGCTGCGGCAGACGGCGCGCACACTTGTACGCGCCACGCCGAAAAGGGGCGGTAGCTCAGCCGGTTAGAGCAGCGGACTCATAATCCGTCGGCCGTGGGTTCGAGTCCCACCCGCCCCACCCGGTATCCCCAGGCAGAATCGTTCTGACCTGGGGAAACGTAAAGGTCCCCGTGTCGGCGGGGGCCTTTTTGCGTCTCTCGTGATCATTCGCTCGCCCATTGCTCGCCCGAAGCGTCGGAGGAGACGGATCGGGTGGGGCGGGCGTCGTCCGTCCTCGGAAGGGGCAGAGGTCCAGGGGCGGCGGGGGCTGATCCCCAGACCGTCGCAGGTGTCCTTCGACGGGGTTGTGGCCGTCGGCGTCGTGGGCGTCGCGGCCTATGTCTGTGGCGGCGCCGTGTAGACCTGGGCCGTGAACGCGTACACCTGCTCTTCCGGCAGGTTTCGTGCGACGTCCGCCTCGGTGATCATCCCGACCAGCTTCTTGTCCTCGATCACCGGAAGCCGACGGACGTGATGCGTGCCCATCTCGTTGATCACGTCCTCCACGCTGGCGCTGCCATCGATCCAGCGGGGTGTGCCTTCGACGATGTCGGCGGCGGTGCATTGGCTCGGATCGTGACCCTCGGCGACGCACTTCACCACGATGTCGCGATCGGTGATGATCCCGCACAAGCGCTCGTCCTCGTCACTGACCGGCAGCGCGCCGACGTGCAGTCGGCGCATCCGCTGCGCGGCGTGGAGCAGCGTCTCCGTCTCGGGGACCCACTGCGCGCCCTCGTGCATGATGTCCTTGGCTGTGGTCATGGCTGTCTCTCCCGCCTGGGTGCGGTGCGCCGCCTCGTACCGGGAGGGGCGCCCCGCGTCCCTTCAATCGTTGCCCCCGCGGAGGGGTTCGGCGAGCGGGCGCTGTCGCGTTCCCGCGCGGTTCCGAAGATCGGCCCTGCCGGGGCCCGTCCGACGGTTGACGGTTGACGGGACGGCCCGTCCCTTAACGTGTTGACCGCACCCGGCAGGCAGTGCTGGAGTCGGCACGTGGACAGCACCCCCGCCAACCGGCGGCTCTGGAACCGGATCAGCAGCGCCTACCAGCACGAGCACGACCCGCACATCGGTGCCGCACCCAGGCTGTGGGGCATGTACTCCATCCCCGACGCGCACCTGCACGCCCTGGGCGACGTCACCGGCAAGCGCGTCCTCGAACTCGGCTGCGGTGCCGGCCAGTGGTCCAGGGCGCTCGCCGCCGAGGGCGCCACCGTGGTCGGGTTCGACCTGTCCGAAGCCCAACTCGCCGCGGCGGCGCGTGCGATGGGATCGGACCGCTACCCGCTGGTGCAGGGCGCCGCCGAACGACTCCCCTTCGCCGCCGACAGTTTCGACCTGGTGTTCTGCGACTTCGGTGGGCTCAGCTGGGCGCCCCCGAACCTGGCCGTCCCGCAGGCCGCACGCGTCCTGGTCCGGGGCGGGCGCCTGGTGTTCAACGTCGCCAGCCCATGGTTCGAAGCCTGCTACGACGAAGCCGCGGCCCGCGTGACCACGACGCTGCGGCAGGACTACTTCGGGCTGGACACCATTGCCGAAGGCGACGGCGCGACCAGCTATCAGCTCACCTACGGTGACTGGGTCAGGGTCCTGCGCGGCGCGGGTCTCGTCATCGACGACCTCATCGAGCCGCGGCCCGAACCCGGAGAATCCAACGGCTACAACGAGACCGATCCACCCGACTGGGCGCACCGCTGGCCGGCGGAACTGCTCTGGGTGACCCATAAACCGTGAGTTGCGCCGGGCAGGCCCGGGGCCTGCCCGGCCGGTCACGGGCGGAGCCCGAGCCGGACCGGGGGAGGGCGGCAATCCCGTGGAAGACGTAGGCGCGTTCGTCGAAGCGTGCCGCGCTCCGCCGGTCATGGCCCGAGGCGAACCGGCAGGTCGCCGACGACGGCACACGGCCGGGCACCACTGGCGCGGGTCACCCCCGCTCGTGCGGAGGCGCCCCGGTCCTTGCGCGAGGCGCGCCGGACACGCACCGCTAGGTGGTCGTACAGGGTGGGTCGTAGGGAAGTTGGGGAACGTATCGGCTCCATTGCTGCCGGCTCAGGGCTCCTGAGCTCCCGGTGCAGATACGGCTGACGGCGGATTCGACGTTCAGGTCCCAGAGCGTGGCCACGCCGTCGTCGGTGGTGGCAGCCAGGGTGTGACCGTCCGGGCTGAATGCCAGAACGGCGACGAATCCGGTATCGACGGTCAGCGGCAGGCCGATGGGTTTGGGGTGGTCGGGATCGGTGACGTCCCACAGGTTGATGGTGCCGCTGTCGGTGTCGCCGGCCGCCGCCAGGGTCTTCCCGTCGGGGCTGAACGCCACCGACCACAGGCTGCCGCCGGGCACGGTCAGGGGATTTCCCCTGCGCGTGAGGTGATGGGGGTCGGTGGAATTCCACAGGGTGACGGTGCCACGGCTGTTCCCGGTGGCGAGAGTGCGGCCGTCCGGGCTGAAAGCCACCCAGGCGCCGGTGGAGGAGGGCTGGCTGATCGGCTGCCCGATGCGGACCCCCGCGTCGGTCGTGCTCCACAGGCCGACGGTGCCGTTGCTGCTGTCGCCACCGGCCGCGAGCATGGTGCCGTCCCGGATGAACGCCAGGGATTTGACGGACGACGTGTGTGAATTGCGGATGCCGGGCTTGGAGACGGGGCGCGCGGGGTCACTGACGTCCCACAGGGCGATGCGGCCGTACTCGTCGTCGCCGGCCGCGGCCAGGGTGCGGCCGTCCGGGCTGAACGCCAAGGAGAAGATCAGCCCGTCCGCCCCGGTGAGGGTCTCGGTGAAGCGAACGGGATGGTTGGGGTCGGCGGTGTTCCACAACGTGACGGTGCCACCGCCGTCGCCGGCGGCCAGGGTGCGGCCGTCGGGGCTGAACGCCACGGCGTCGACCGGCTCCCCGGGGCCGGTGAGCGGATCGCCGCGGGGAGCGGGGTTGTTGGGGTCGGAGGTGTTCCACAGGGAGACGGTCTTGTTCTGGTTCCCCGCGGCCAGGGTGCGTCCGTCGGGGCTGAACGCCACGGATGCCACATTGCCGCCGGCGCCGATGATCCGGGTCGGCGGCAGACTCCACAGATCGACGTTGCCGTCGCGGTTCCCGGCGGCGAGGGTGCGGCTGTCGGGGCTGAACACCACGTCGCTGACCGCGTCGCCGGGACCGGTCAGCGGCCGGCCCAGCGGGCCGATGGTCCCGGGGTGGGTGACGTTCCACAGCCGGACGGTGTGGTCCGCGCTGCCGGCCGCCAGGGTGTGGCCGTCGGGGCTGAACGCCACCGACATGACGGGCTGGGCGGGCCCCGTCAGCGGTTTGCCCAGGGGAGCGGGGCGGCCGGGATCGGCGACCTTCCAGAGGTGGACCTTGCTGTCACTGGAGCCGGCGGCCAGGGTGTCTCCGCCGGGGCTGAACGCCAGGGAGTTGACGTGATACCCGGCCTTCAGGGAACGGCCGCGGTCGGGGTGGGCCGGGTCGGCGGTGTCCCACAGGCCGATCGTCCCCGCGTCGTCGTCGCATGCCGTGGCCAAGGCTTTCCCGGTGGGGCTGAACGCGATGCGACCGGAGTGGACCTTGGGGCAGCCGAGGTTCAGGGGAGCCCCCGCGGGGGCGACGCGGTCGGGGCGGGTGACGTTCCACAGGCTGACGAGCCCGGCGTACCATCCGGCGGCCAGCGTGCGTCCGTCGGGGCTGAACGCCAGCGATTCGATGGTGGTCGCGGCGTCGAAGTCCTGGACGGCGGGACTCTTCAGCGGTCCGAGCAGAACGGGGTGGCTGGGGCTGGTCAGGCTCCACAGCTCGACGAATCCGCCGGAACCGTAGTCGCTGTTGTGGCTGGTGTGGCCGCCGACGGCCAGCACCCGGCCGTCCGGGCTGAACGCGAGCGACCGGATCGAATTGACGGAGCGGTCCATGGGTACGGGCCGGCCCAGCGCCACCGGGCGGCCGGGATCGGAGACGTCCCACAGCCGGACGACGTTCTGGTCGAGGTTCCCGGCCGCCAGCATGTGCCCGTCGGGGCTGTAGGCGACGGTGTGCACGGAGCCGCGCGGGCCGGGAAGCCGGGTGGCCAGCGGTGTGTTCTGGGTCGTGATGAGCCGGGAGGCCGCCTTGGGATTCGGGTCCATCCGGTAGGAGGTCAGAGCGAGTTGCGCGGACAGCGAGGGGTCGGTCGGGCCCAGTTGTACGGACGCGGAGGCGACGGCGGCATTGACGGCCTGGTCGCGGGAGAGCAGCGCATCGGCGGCGGATTCCCGGGCCTGGGACTCCTTCCGGAAGGCGAACACCGCGGCCAGCGAGGCGGCCACGGCCAGGGCGGTGATGGTGGCGACCGCGGCACGCCGGAGCCGTTGCCCGCGCCGCTGGTGCCGGCGGGCGGTGGCCAGAAACGCCCGGGCGGCGATGCTGAGCTCCGCCCCGTGCGTTCCGGCCCAGGCGAGGGCGGTCTCCAGACGGTTGCCGCGGTACAGGGCGGCCGCCTCCCGGCCGGCCCGTTCCCAGAGCGCGGCCGCGTCCTCCAGATCCTGTCGTACGAGGTTGCCGCTGCGGTCGTGCTCGATCCAGCCGCGCAGCCGGGGCCAGGCACGGATGAGCACCTCATGGGTCATCACCACCGTGTCCTCGTCCCGGGTCAGTAGCCGGCCACGGGTGAAGTCGTCCAGGACCCTGACGGCCGCTTCCCGGTCCGGTGCGTGACGCAGCAACTCGTCGTACCGGACGCGCCGGCGGCTGTCGTCGGCGTCGCGTCCCACGATGACGAGCCGCAGGAACACCCACCGCGCGGCCTCGCGACAGGGCGGCGGAAGGGTGTCGTAGAGCCTGTCCGCCGTGATGGCGACGGCGCCCTGGATGCCGCCGGTGACGCGGTATCCGTCCACGGTGAGCGTGTGGCCGTGGCGCTGCTGCCAGGTGGCCCGCAGTGCGTGCGCGAGCAGCGGGAGCCGGCCCGTGGTGTTCGTACCGGCCGGTCCGCCGACCGTGCCCAGCTCCGTCAGCAGCACCTCGACCAGGCCGTCCTCGATGTCGAGCCCCACGTTGCCGGCCGGGCGGCGGATCGCTTCCTTGAGCTCGTCCTCCGTCATCGGCTCCAGCAGGACCGGTCCGGCCCGGAGCGCCGCCCGGAGCTGCGGATGGGCCGTGCACGCGGCATAGAAGTCCGCGCGTACCCCCAGCACCACGACCGCTCCGCCCGTGGGACGGGCCAGACGGTCGAGTACGTCGATGAGCCACTGCCGTTCGGTCTCGTCGCCGCAGCTCGTGAAGATCTCCTCGAACTGGTCGACCACGACGACCAGCCCCGCGGAGGGGGACTCCCCGGCGGGCTCCGGATCGCGGGCTCCGGTGATCTCGCGCAGTTCGGTGAGGCATCGTGCGGGGTCGGCCCGCCACACCGGTGCCGTGCGCCGGGCGGTCTCCGCGTCGAGCCCGGCGGCGGTCGCCAGCGCCAGCGCCGGGGAGGCCGTCGGGGTCAGGACCAGCCGCGGCCAGGTGCTCGAACCCGCCGCCGGAAGCCGGCCGTCGTCCAGGGCCGGCAGCACCCCGGCCGCGAGCAGGGACGACTTCCCGGCACCCGAGGGGCCGATCAGCACCAGCGGGCCGCCCTCGCGCATCCGGGCGTCCATCCGCTCGCACACGAGGTGGACCATGCGCCCACGGCCGTAGAACCACTGCTTGTGATCCGCGTCGAACGGGACCAAGCCCGGGTACGGACAACGCACCCGGTCGGCGCCGGGGCCCGGTACGGTTCTGCGCCCCTCGTCGAGGTGACGGATGTGGAGGTCGCGACCGGCCTGGTAGACACTGCCGCCGCCGGTCGCGCTCGCCTCCAGCCGCCTCGGCTGCCAGATGGGCGGCTCGTCGGGGGCCGGGGCATCGGCACTGCGCTCCGTCACGCCGGTCCGCCCCTGGTGACGTTCATGTCCCGGCCGGCCAGGAACGCGTCGCCGCCGGAGACGTGTGCCTCCAGCGTCATCGAGCCCGTGATCTGCTGCTCCGCGGTTCCGGCCGTACCCGGTTCCGTACCGAACAGCGCACGCAGCTCGTCGACGGCGTCCGGCCGCGCGGCCATGAGCCGGACGAGGCGGGCCTGCCACTCGGCGACCAGCAGCCCCTGGAGCTCTCCGTCGTCGCCCGCCTGCCGCGCCTGAAGCAACTCGCTCCGTGCGTCGGTGAGTTCCTCCTCGACACGCTCCGGGTGCGCGGACCGCCACAATGCCAGGACCGAGGACTTGACCGCACCCCAGCCGTCCGTCGCCAGCAGATCGATCAGACGCGCCGCGGCCGCCGATGCCAGACCGGCGAGTTCCACACTCGTCTCCATGTCTTCTCCTTGTCCCTTACCGTCCGTGGGCCGCGATCGCTGTCATGGTCAGCTGGGAGGCGATGAACACGCGGTCGCCTCCCACCGTCCACATGAACCCCACGTCCGGCTGCCCGGGGTCCCTGTATTTCCACCGGGCCCTGCCGGTGGCCGCGTCGATGGCCCACAGCGTCTTGGCACTGTCGGTGGCGAAGACGGTGTCGGCCGAACACTGCGCGTTCCTGCCGCCCAGTCTGAGGGAGGCGTTGAACAGATTGGCACCGCCCATCTCGCCGGCGCCGTCGAGCGTCGCGACCCACCGGAGCGTGCCGTCGGCCGTGGCCAGGGCGGCGAGGTCGCTGCCGACGGCCACGTAGACGGTCGCGCCGTCCAGGCTGGAGAACAGGTAGCCGATCCGGACCTGGTCCCCGCTCTTCGCCTCGAAGCGCTGATGCCACTTCTCGTTGCCCGTGGCGGCGTCGACGGCGAACAGCGTGTCGCCCTTGTCGCCGGCGAACAGGAACAGCCCGTCCGCGTAGCACGTCATCGGCCAGCCGAGGTTGTAGTAGGACGATTTGAACGGGAGGGACACCTTCCAGCCGCGGGCACCCTTCCTGCCGGCGTCGATCATCTGGACGCGGCCGGGTTTCCTCGCCGGGACGGCCGAGGCGGCCAGCAGGTGTGAACCGACGGGCGGCACGAGCACGTTGTTGATGTCCGTGCCCTCGACCTGCCACAGCCTCTTGCCGGTCGCGGTGCTGAGCGCGCGGATGTAGCCGGTGGTCGGGGACTCGGCCGAGAACTTCCCGTCCGGCCGACTCACCTGTCCGCACACATAGACGGTGTCCCCCGCGACTGCCACATAGTTGCGCGAGTACATCGAAACGAGCTTGGGGCCACCGGGATCGTAGGCGGCAAGGTTGGTCACCCACTTCACCTTTCCCCCGGCGGCGTCGAACGCCGCCAGCACACCCGTCTGAACCGGTGTGTCGCAGAGCAGGTAGAACACTCCGTCCGCGTACGCCGTCAGGTACGTGAAGTCGCTCATGCGGAACGTGTTGGTCGCGTTCAGTGGGCGGAACACGGATTTTCCGGTCGCGGCGTCAAGGAACGACGTGGCCTTGGCCGTGACCACCATGACCGTCTTGTCGGACGCCTCCAGGCAGGTGGGGGTGCTCTTTCCGATTCCCGACCACGCCTTGACGGCGTCGGGCCCGGCCAGCACGGTCGGTTCCGGTCCGTCCGTCGAGGACGGCGAGGCGGACGTGGACCGTCCGCCTGACGGGGAGACCGGCCGCGCGGTGCGCCCGGGCCCACCGGCCCGGCCGTCGGGTGCCGGTGACGAGTCGCCGGAGAAGGCGAGTGCCGCCGCGGCTCCGCCGAGCAGGGTCACGCCCCCAGCCAGGCCGATGATCAGCTTGCGGCGGCTGACGCCCGGGCCGGCCGCGGCCTGCGGTGGTGGCGCGAGCGGGCCCCGGCCGCCGTCCCCGGCGGACCCCGGTCCCACTGCCGCGGCCGCGGCGGCCAGGTCTGCGGTCACCGCCGGTGGCAGCCAACTGCCCGTCAGCGAAGGAAGGTTCTGATGTCTCAGGTAGGCGATGAGCTGCTCCGCCGTGGGACGGTCCGACGGCTCCGGATACAGGCAGCCGCCGATCACCTCGCGCAGTGACACCGGGAGGGCGCTCGTGTCCGGCTCGCTTCCGGAGGCCGCGAACAGCACGGCCGACCCGAGGCCGAACATGTCGTCCGTCGGTGAGGGAACCGGACTGCCGGTGACTCCCACCGCCCCCAGAGCGGTGATGCGGGGCCCGTCCATGGTCAGCAGCACCGAGTCCGGGCTCACCTCGCCGTGGACCGCCCCGGCCGCGTGGAGTACGGCCAGCGCGTGGGCGAGGCCGTCGGCGAGCGTCCGCAGCGCCGGTTCGGACAGCGGACCGTGCCGGTCCACCGCCTGCCGGAGCGGCAGCCCGGCGGTGAACCGGGTCGCGGACCAGGGAACCGGCGCGTCGGCGTCCGCATCCACCACCGGCATGAGGAAGGCACCGGACAGCGTCCGTGCCGCCTCGACGGCGACTCGGAACCGGTCCCGGAACCCCGGGTCCGCGGCGAGCTGGGGCCCCACGACCGTCACCCGGACGAGGAGCCCCTCGTCCGTGCGGGCCGCGAAGACTTCGCTCCCGCCGTCCGTACGCTCTCTTCCGAGCAGCGTGTACGGCCCGATGCGATGCGTGCCGTCTGCTCCGCGATGATCCATCGTCAGCCCCTCACGTCAGCCTGATCGTCTGGTCACGGGCCGCTTGGTAGGCGCTGCCGCCGCCGGACACATGGGCGGTCATGGTCGTGGACGGCTCCGGACCGGTGGCCGGCGCCGTGCCGTGCCCGGGTCCGGGTCCGGCAGTGGGGCCGGCATCGGCGTCGGCGTCGGACAGGAGAGCGGTCAGGGCATCGCCCAGGCGCGTCAGCCCGTCCGGCAGATGGGTCTCCGGAACGCGGAGGAACTGCAGGCGCGCCAGCTCCGCGATCTCGGCCGGCAGCGCCGAGGCGTCGGGCAGCATCGTCGCGTCCCCCAGAAGGACCGGGACGACGCGGTTTCCCGCGCGCAGAGCTGTCGCGATCTCCAGGCGGACCCAGTCGTGGGCCCGGTCCAGGAGCCGCACTCCGTCCCCGTCCCGCGCGTCGAGCCACCCTGTCCCGATCAGTACGCACATGAGCTCGCAGTCGGCGGCCTGCCGTCGCAGGATCTCGGCGAAGTCCGCCCCGGGCGGTATCGACCGGCCCGATTTGAAGATCTCGTCGGCACCTAGCCGGTCGGACAGCGCGCGGTGGACGCGGTCCCGCATCCACCGGGAGTCCGGTTTGCGATAGCTGAGGAAGATGCGCGGCACGATTTCCCCCTCTCTGGGAAGCCTTGACGTCAGGCATCGTGCTCACTCCGGATGCGGAGTACACGCTCGGTGGCTATTCGCCGAGGATTGAATAGCCGCCGCTGGGTTCCGTACGCTGACGGGTATGGAACCGGCGGACGGCACGGCAGAGACGGTCTTACCAGGAGGATCGGCCGGCACTCGTCTGCCACCGGGCGACTTCGGCGTCGTCCTGGCCACGCTCCGGGCTCGTCGGGGGTGGAGCGTGCGCGAGTCCGCCCGGCGTGCGAACGTGTCCGAGGGGCAGATCTGCAATCTGGAGAGCGGCGCGCGCAACCCGACGCCCGCCGTGGCGGCGGCCTGCGACGCGGCCTTCGGCACCGGCGGGAAGCTCGTCGAACTGGCCGGGGGCTGCCGCCGCGGCGCCCGGGCCGGGGATGCCGTCGACGCCGACCCCGTGATCGCGGGGTACGAGCGGGTCCTGCGGGAGCTGAGGGACATCGGCAGATCCACCGGGCCGAGATTCGTCACCGCTTCGATGAAGTCGATCACGCGGGTACTGACGGACGCCGGTTCGCACGCCGCTGACGAACAGCGCTCCAGGATCTGGCTGTTGGCATCGAGGTTCGCCGAGTACACGGGGTGGATGGCGCAGGAGGCGGGAAATCCCGCGGAGGCGTTGCGCTGGACGAATCTCGCCGTTCGCTGGGGCACGCAGGGCGGAGACGAAACGGTGGCCGCGTACGCCCTGGTCCGCAGGGCGTTCATCGCCCAGCACCGTGGTGACACCGATGCGGCGATCCAATTCGCCGACCGGGCAGCCGGGCACCCGGCGGCCAACCCGGTGATCCGCGCCCACGCCGCGCGACGCGCCGCCCAGGGGCATGCGCGTCGTGGCGATGCGCGGGCGTGCGGGGAGGCACTGGAGCGGTTCAGGAGCCACGCCGCCGAGGGTGCCGACGGCCGGACCCCTCACTGGGGCCCGCGCATCGAGAACGGCAACCCCCGGCTCATCGAGGCGTCCTGCATGCTCAGCCTCCGTCGCTTCGAGCAGGCCGCCGACCTTTTCGCCGCCGAGCACCGGTGTCGGCCGACTTCCCCGTCCGACAGCAACTCCCGGGCGCGTTTCGCGGTTCGGCAGGCGACGGCCCTGGCTGGTACGAGCCGTCTCGACGACGCCTGCCAGATCATCGAGGCCACGCTGCCCGTGATCAAGCGCATCGATTCGGCCACTGTCCGCGTGGAGCTGATTCGTTTCGTGGAACAGGCCCGGACCCGGAGAGCCAGCCCGGGCCAGCTCGCCCTCATCGACGCATCGGCCGCCCTCGCGACGGGCTGACAGCACGGACGGATCCGTGCTCTTCGCATGAGCGGTGATGCCCCGTGCGCCGAAGCCGACGCCCCTGCGGCAGCAGGGAGATGCGGACCATCACCGTCACCCGCGCGACGGGTCGCCTCTCGGCTCCCCGGGGAATCCGCGAGCGGGCGGTGTCGCCGGGATCGGATCGCGTCTCCCGCCCGCTTCCGGATGAACGTTCCGCCCTGCGGGATCAGTTCGGCGGGTGCGCGCGTGCGGTGTCGTCCGCCGCGCGAACGCCGCGTCGACCCGCTGGAGGCTCCTCCGCATGGCCGGCAGCAGGGCTGGTCAGCGCTTTTCCGTATGGCGCGGTGCGGCGGGCCGACCGGTGTTGTGCCCGGCGGACGGCGAACGGTGCTGCCAGGCCCGTCAGGGCGAACATCGCCCCGACGACGTACCAGCCGGGGCGGCCCCAGGTGATGCAGAGGGAGATGAGCAGCGTCGGTCCGACGGCTTCGGCCAGGCCCGCCCCCAGGCCGAACACGCCGAGGTACTGACCGGTGGCGTGCTCCGGGGCCAGCGCGAAGGACACCTCGAAGCCCGCCGCGGAGTGCCACAGCTCACCGACCGTATGGACGAGCACTCCGGCCAGGAGCAGGCACACGGCGGCCCGGGCCGGTACCCCCGCGGACAGCGGGATCAGCGAGCAGGAGACCAGGAAGGCCAGGCCCGAGCGGCGGTAGGCGTGCGCGCCGGCCATGGCGGAATCGATGCCGCGGCCGGCTCTCACCTGAAGGACGACGACGAGGGCGGTGTTGGCGAGCATGGTGCCCGAGATGAGCCAGGGCGGGGCGGTGGTCGCCTTGACGAGCCAGAGCGGGATGGCCACGGTGAGGACCTTGAACTGGATGGCCATGATGCCGTCCAGGGCTGTGATCAGCAGGTAGGGGCGGTCTCTCAGGGCGATCCGGCGCGGACCGCCGGCGGCGGGCACGGGTTCGACCGCGGGCAGGCGGACCAGGACGGTCGCGGCCGCGACGAAGGAGAGCGCGTTGCCGAGCACCAGCATCCGGTAGGCGGACTCGGTACCGATCTGTACGGCCCAGCCCGCGAACAGGGCCCCCAGGGAGATGCCGACGTTGGAGACGGCGCGGAGGTAGCCGCGGAACTCCTGCGGCCGGTCGCCTCCGTAGTGCCTGATGAGCGGGGAGCGCGCGGCCAGTCCGGCCGCCTTCGCGCCGGTGGCCATGGACACCACGAGGACGAACGGCCAGAAACTGTCCGCCAGTACGAAGCCGGCGGTCGCCAGCGCCTGGACGGCCAGGGTGGCCACGTACACGCCGCGGGCCCCGCGTCTGTCCGCGAGATGGCCGACGGCGATGCCCACGGCCAGCGAGACGGCCCCGGCGATGGCGAGCCCGAGTCCTACCTGGCTGGCCGGGAGGTGGGCGGCCTGGGTGAAGTACAGGACTCCGGCGGTCAGGTAGAGGCCACTGCCGACGGTGTAGACGAAGTTGGATGCGGCGATGACCTGTTGGGGCTTGCTGGTCGGCACTAACTGGGGCATGGGAGTGCTCCGCGTCCTGGACGTGGTGTAAGTGTTGCTGAAGGGTATTGCTTATTACCGATAGAGGGAAGGGGCCTCTCTCGGCCGATGAGGAGCTGACTGGTCGGGCAGAGGACCGCACCGATCACGGGCGCGGTGATGACGCGTGGCACGGCTGCGGTCGGGGGCCGGCCGGCCAGGGGCTCCGGCAGGTGCCGGACGACGCGGGAGCGAAGCCGGGTGGCGTGCCGCGTCCTCGGCCCGGCGGACGCGTTCGCCCGTCGAGCCTCGGTCCGGCGGACACTTCCACCCGTCGCGCCTCGGCCCGGCGGACGCGTCGCACCTCGGCCGCAACTCCCGGCCCGTACGGGGCAGATGGCCGGCCCGCGGCCCTCCGCGACAGGTCTCAGTACGCGGCCGTCTGCGTGGCCAGGGCCGACCGGAGCCAGTCGTGCGACGTGCCCGGGTTCGGCTCGGACGACAGCTCGGTGACCAGCTGCCAGTAGCGGTCGATGCGTGGGTCCGCCGCCAGGGCGTGGCTGAGGCCCGCCCGGAAGCCGGGGGTGTCGCGCATCCCGCTCGCGCCGGCGTACGCGGCCACGAAGCAGTCCAGGGCCTCTCCCGCGCCCGGCGTCCGGCCCGCCCGGATCGCGGGTGCCGCCAGCTCGAAGGCCTCGCCGAGCCCGGTGTAGAGGACGGCCGGGCGGGACCCGTCCGGCTCCCGGTGCGCGGCGGGCTGGCAGTCGTCGCGGGTCGCGCCGCCGGGGCAGGGCGCCGTGACGAAGGCGTGCAGCCGGGCGAAGGCCAGGACCTGGTGCGGCGCGGGGGCGTCGGGCAGCGCGGGCACCGCCTGCTCCACGACCGCCGACCGCACCCGGGCCGGGAGCCGGGGCGGCAGCCAGTGCCGCCAGAACCGGGCCAGGGCGTCCGTGTTCGGAGGCACCGTCACGGCGCCGACCAGGCGCAGCCGTTCGGCGCGCTCCTCGGGGGCGCAGTCGTGCACGAGGCGCAGCGCGGCCTCCCGCCAGCGGAGCGCGGCGAGGTGCGTGCCGATGTCCCGCAGCCGGTCGGCGACCACGCCCTCCAGGTCACCGTCCGCGTCGAGCACCCGGCCCACGTCCGGCACCGGCAGGTCGAGGGTGCGCAGGGCACGGATCGTACGGAGCCGGTCGAGGGCGTCGTGGCCGTACCGCCGGTGGCCGCCGGCGCTGCGGGCGGCTTCGGGGAGCAGACCGCGGTCGGAGTAGAACCGCACGGTCTTGACGGTCACGCCCGCGCGCTCGGCCAGTTCTCCGATGCTCCACAGGACTTCGGTGGGCAAGGCTTGAACCTCCCTCAGGGGGAGTTCCTACCGTACCGGCGAGCACGGGCGGCCCAGGTGGCCGGGCCCGTGGGGCGCGGTGACGAGGAGAGAGACATGAGCGAGGAGAGGGCCATGGGCACGGAGAGCGGCGCGACGGCGTTCGTACTGGTGCCGGACGCCCACACCGGTGGCTGGGTGTGGGCGCGGGTCGCGGACCGGCTGCGCGCGGCCGGGGCTCGGGCCCTGCCGGTGACGCTCACCGGCATGCGGGACGAGCCCGGCGCGGCGGTCCCGGAGGGCGGCACCCCCGAGACGCACGTCGACGACGTGGTCCGGCTGATCGACGGCCTGCCCGAGTCCACCGGCGTGGTCCTCGTCGGCCACGGCTACGGCATCCACCCCGCACTCGGCGCCGCGGCCCGCCGCACCGGGCGCGTGCGCCGGATCGTGTACGTCGACACGGCCCCGGCGCAGGACGGCGCCCCGGCGCTCGCCCTGCTCCCCGACCCCGAGGCCCGCGCCCTCCTGACCGCGCCCGGCGCGCCCGGGCACCTCGCCCCGCCGGACCGTGCGGGCTGGCAGCGCTGGGGCCACCTCGCGGACGTGCCCGCCGAGGCCCTGGACCGGCTCGCCGAGCTGGCCGCACCGCAGCCGGCGGGCACGCTCACCGCACCGCTGCGGCTGCCCGCCGAGGTGGCCGCGCTGCCCTCGACCGGGGTGCTCTGCACGGCGAACGGCTCCTCCCTCGCCGTGCTCGGGTCCCTCGTCGGCCTCGGCGACCCCGGCCTGGTGGCGCTCACCGAGCCCCGGGTGCGGTTCTTCGAACTGGCCGCCGGGCACTGGCCGATGCTGTCGGCACCGGACGAACTGGCCGGCGTACTGCTGCGCGCGGCCGACGGCGGGGGCGAGCGGCTGGCGGCGCCGACCGGGCCCCCGCCGCACCTGCGGCCGTTCCTCCTGGACGTGCCGGAGCGGCCGCGCGAGCGGACGGGCCGGGTCGACCTCTACCCGCCGGACGCGGACGGGCCGCGCCCCGCCGTGCTGCTGGTGCACGGCGGCCCGGTGCCCGCCGAGGCCCGCCCGACGCCCCGCGACTGGCCGTCGTACACGGGGTACGCGCGGCTGCTCGCGGAGCGCGGTGTGCTCGCGGCGACCGTGGACCACCGGATGCACGACGTCACGGACTGCCCGCGCGCCGCCGCCGACGTGGCCGCGGCGGTCGACCTGCTGCGGGCCGACCCCCGGGTGGACCCGGACCGGGTCGCGCTGTGGTTCTTCTCCGGCGGCGGACTGCTCTGCGCGGACTGGCTCGCCGCGTCGCCGCCGTGGCTGCGGTGCGTGGCGGCGACGTACCCGGTACTCGCCCCGCAGCCCGCCTGGGGCCTCGGCGACGGCCGGTTCGACACGGTGGGCGCGGTGCGCTCGGCGGGGGCGCCGCCGGTCGTGCTGACCCGGGTGGGCCTGGAACTCCCTCAGATCGCGGAGACCGTGGCGGCCTTCCTGGCCGCCGCCGAGGAGTCCGGGGCGAAGGTGGAGGTGATCGACGTCCCGGGCGGCCACCACGGCTTCGAGACCCTGGACCACACGGAGGAGG
The DNA here is from genome assembly GCF_042262625.1 of Streptomyces sp. NPDC056347. Lineage (NCBI taxonomy): Bacteria > Bacillati > Actinomycetota > Actinomycetes > Kitasatosporales > Streptomycetaceae > Streptomyces > Streptomyces sp. NPDC056347. The sequence goes on from NZ_JBHJQP010000026.1 coordinate 34,759, forward strand.
CGCGCGGCGCGGTGCACCGGGCGCTGGGCTCCGTGCTGGGGCATCTGGGGGCGTGACGGCGCGGGCGCCGCCGTCGCCGGGATCGCGACAGCGGCGCCCGGCGGGCCTCGTCGGGGAGGGACACCGGCCGCGTCTCGGATGCGGTCCGCGTACCGTCGCCGGGCCCGGGGGTGTCGAGGGCGCCGCGGGGGCCTCGGCGGTGCCGGAGCCGACGGGGCTTCGCACGGGAGTGGGGGCCGCCGGGTGCCCGGGACGCGAGGTCGGTGTGAGCGGCCAAGCCCGTACGGCAACGGCGACCGGCGTGTGCGGGCCCGTCCCTGCCCTCCCGCCGCTCGTACGGCCGGCCGGACGGTTCAGGGACCGTCGGCCGGCGGGGCGCCGGGTGTGGCCCGCCGCAGGAGTTCGATGCCCAGTTCGTCGGTGCGGTCGGCCCGGCCGGTGAGGCGGTGGATCAGTACCCATCTGCCGTCCGGCGTAGCGCCGGCGAAGGCGGAGGCGTCACGCGTGGCGCCGTTGTGCCAGAGCAGGGTGCCGGCCCGCTGCCAGGACAGGGCGGGCTCTCCCAGCTTCCGTTCCACGAGGAGCGCGTTCACCAGGTCGGCGGTGGCCCGAGGGGTGGCCCAGAGCCCGCCGGCGGGCAGGACGGCGCCGCTCATGGTCCAGGGGCGGCGCCGGCGGCCGAACAGCCCGCGACCGTGGAGGCGTCTGTCCGGTGGCGGAGCGACGGCCACCTCGGTGATGCCCAGCGGGGCGAGGACGTAGTGGTCCAGCAGGTCCTGGTAGGGCATGCCCGCGGCGGCGGTCAGCGCGGCTCCGAGGACGGCGTACCCGAGGTTGGAGTATTCCTCGGCCCGGCCCGGGGCCGTGGTGGTGAGGGTGTCCAGTCTCCGGAGCAGGGCTTGCAGGGCGTCGTCGTCGAAGGCGGCGTACGGGTCGTGCCGCTTCAAGCGCGGGGGGAGCCGTGGCAGGCCGGAGGTGTGCTGGGCAAGATGCTCCAAGGTGATGCCGGTGCCCGGTGGAACGGGCAGGAACCGTTCCACCGGGGCGTCCGCCTGAAGCACGCCCTTGGCCGCCAGTCGGGCCAGCGCGGTTCCGGTGAGCGTCTTGCTCAAGGACCCGATCTGGACGTACGCGTCGAGAGCATGTCCGTGCAGGGCCTGGGGCGCTTGACCGCTGCCGATTATGCAGGTGGGGACGGGGCGCATGGGGGGCTTTCGGTGAGGGGACGGGGAGGAGGAGAGCGGCGCGGGCCGCTCGTCCCGGCAGGCGCTCGGTGCCGGTTGACGGCCGTTCACCGGTGGATCCACCCACCCGGCGGACTTTCGGCCGGAGGACACAGGCGGATTGCCACCCTCGGTGACTCGTGCGGGGTGCGACCGTATCGGGCCGGTCGTCCGGGTCGGTTATCGTGCGATGCGTTTCGGCCGTTCGGGGCGCCGCTGCCGCGCCGCCGTGTGCGCGTGCCGCGCGGCAGCGGGCCGGGGCGGAATCCGTAATCGAATGGGGTGGGGAATTGTCCAGACACAGGCTGTCCAAGAAGGGCCGCTACCTCGCGTGGGCGACCGCGGGCGTGGTCGTGGCCGCGGGTGCCGGGATCGCCGCGCAGTCGTCCATGGCGGCCACCACGTGGCCCGCGCAGAAGACCTACACCGGGCGGGCGTTCGACGCCTGTACCGCGCCCTCGCTCGCCGCGATGAAGGCGTGGCACACCGGGTTCTACGGCGCCGCCGCCGTCTACATCGGCGGGAAGAACCGCGGCTGCGCCCAGCCCAACCTGACCAAGTCCTGGGTGAAGTCGGTCAGTACCACCGGATGGAAGCTCATTCCGCTCTACGTCGGAGCCCAGCCGCCCTGCCAGAAGAGCGCGAACCCCGAGAAGTTCACCGCCGCCACGGCGGCCTCCGTCGGCGCGAGCAACGCCAAGGACGCGGTGGCCAAGGCGTCGGCGCTGGGGATGAGGACCGGCAGCGCGATCTATCTGGACATGGAGCCGTACGACATCACCGACAAGGCGTGCAACGACGCGGTCCTGACGTATGTGCGCTCCTTCACCAGGACGCTGCGCAACGCCACTTACCGCGGCGGCTTCTACGGTTTCAGCAGTTCCAGCGCCAAGGCCGTCGCGACCGCCACGAACAAGACGGACCTGCCGGGCAACCTCTGGTACGCGCTGTGGGACAAGAAGAACACCACCACCTCGGACTGGCCGTGGAAGCCGGACCAGTTCACCGGGCACAGCCGCGGCCATCAGTACATGGTCAACAGCAAGGAAACTCGCGGCGGTTACACCATCACCGTCGACCGGAACGCCTGGGACGCCCCGGTCGCGATCGTCGGCTGACCGAGGAGGCTGACCGAGGAGGCCGGCGGAGGAGGCTGACAGGGGAGGGGGCCGGGAGCGGCTCTCTCCGTCCGCCCCGGCGGGCCGGGCACGGTCCGGTGCCCGGCTCCCCCGCTCCGCCCCGCCCCGCCCCGCGATCGATCGCATCGCACGGCGGAATCGCGGTGCGTGGGAGGGGAGGAAAGACGGCGCCCTCCACGAGAAAGATCGCCCGGAAAGGCCCTCGAGGAGGGTCCTCCGGCCGCCGTCGCCGGCCCGCCCCGCCGCCGTCGCCGCTGCCCCGCGCGGTTCGCGCCGGCCCTGCTCGCCCCCCTGCGCGGGAGGCCGGATCCACGTCAGCGCGGCCCGCGCCGCACCCGCCCCGAACACCCCCTTCGGTGTCGTCGGGCTGCCGCGCACACCCGGTCCGGCCACGGACAGCGGCCGGCGGTGACCTGCGGCGATCTCCGCTACGGAATGTAGCTTGTGACAACGCTTCGGAGAATTAAGACGATTCGTCACTATTAATCCTTGATTACGGCTTCTACGACTTGTTGGCCGCAGAGGGCGGACGTACTGTCGGAAGTGCCGCAGCAAGAGCAAGGAGCGGCGAGATCAATACCTCCGGAGGAGGCGAAGATGAAGGTTCGTAGCATCTTCGACCGCAGAGACAGGGGCGGCCACGGCGGACGCGGTGGATACGGCCGTGGTGGTTACGGACGCGGCGGTTACGGTCGCGGACGTGGATTCGGTGACTACGGTGACTACGGCGACTACGGCTACGGCCGGTTCGGTCGCGGGCGTCGCTGGGGTTGCTGACCCTTCACTCTGAACCCGAATCGAGGCAGGCTCGCGCAGTTCGCGCGGGTCCGCCTCAATTTTTTGGCCCATGCCGGCCCATCCGGGCCCATGTCCGTGACGACGGCCTCTCCGTGGTGTGATGCCCATGCGCTTCCGCAGCCCGCTCGCGAATCCCGACGGTTCCGACGAACCGCCCGGAAATCCGGTGACCGATGTCCCGATCCGCACCGACCCGGTCAGCATCCTCGTCTCCTTCCGGCGGTTCTGGCCGCTGACCAGGGGAGACCGGCGCTGGCTCGCCATCGTCTTCCTCTGCGCGATCCTGGCCGCCCTGGCCGAGACCGCCACCGTCCTGCTCTTCGCCGAACTCACCGACAAGGCACTGACGAGCGGCGACGTCAGCGCGTTCTGGCGGCCCGCGGGCCAGTGGCTCGCGGTCGCGGTCGCCGGTGCCGTGGTGGGGTACCTGGGCAGTTCGCTGGCCGCCTGGACCGCGGAGCGCTTCGTGCTCCGCCTGCGGGCCCGGGTGTTCGGCCACCTCCAGAACCTTCCGCCCCACTTCTTCCAGCGCAACCGCCGCGGCGACCTGGTGGAACGGCTGACCGGCGATGTGGAGGCCATCGAGGCACTCGTGGTCTCCGGCATCGTCGGCGCGGCCTCGGCGCTCTTCGGCACGGTCTTCTACGCGGCGGCGGCCCTGTGGCTGCGCTGGGACCTGGCCCTCGCCACCTTCGTCATGGTGCCGATCCTCCTGTTCGTCACCCGCCGGTTCGCCGGGCCGCTGCGCGCGGTCTCCCGGCGCGGTCGCGCCGCGGACGGCGCCATCACGGCGGTGGTCGAGGAGACGCTGGTCAACGTCGTCATGACCCAGGCGTACAACCGGCAGCGGAACGAGGAGGAGCGGCTGCAGGACAAGGCGTGGACCCGGTTGCGGACCGCGGTGAGGGCGGTCCGGCTCACCGAGTTCTACGGGCAGTTCATCGAGGTCCTCGAAACGGTGTGCGTGCTCACCATCATCGGCCTCGGGGCCTGGGAGATCTCGGCCGGCCGGATGACTCTCGGCCAGCTGTTGGCCTTCGCCGCCTTCATCGGCTACCTCTACCCGCCGATCCGCCAGCTCGGCACCCTCGGTCTGACGGCCACCGCCGCCACCGCGGGCGCCGAACGTCTGATGGAGATCCTCGACGCCGAGCCGGCCGTCACCGACCCGGCCGGGTCCGTGCCCGAACCGGCGCACGACAGGGCGCTCGGCGAGGTGGAGGCCCGCAAGGTGTTCTTCCACTACCCCGGAAGCGACGAGCAGGTGCTCCAGGACCTGTCGTTCACCGCGAGCCCCGGCGAACTGCTGGTCGTCACCGGCCCCAGCGGCGCGGGCAAGTCGACCCTGGCCGCCCTGCTGCTGCGCTTCTACGACCCGGACACCGGCACCGTCCTGCTGGACGGGGTGCCCCTGGACCGGCTGCCGCTGACGTACCTGCGCCGGAACGTCACGCTGCTGCCGCAGGACACGCTCGTCCTGCACGACACCATCGAGGAGAACATCGGCTGCGGCAGCCCCGGCGCGAGCCACGACGACGTGGTGCGTGCGGCGCGGGCGGCCGATGCGGACGCATTCGTCGAAGCCCTTCCGGAGGGATATGACACGGTCATATCCACCGGCACGTCCCGGCTCTCCGGCGGACAGCTCCAGCGCATCGCCATCGCCCGCGCCATGCTGCGCGACGCACCCGTCCTCCTCCTCGACGAGCCCACCACCGGACTGGACCGGCTGGCCGCCGAACGCATCCTCGAACCCCTTCGCCGGCTGGCCAAGGGCCGCACCACCATCGTCATCACCCACGATCTGGCCCTGGCCGCCGACGCCGACCGCATTCTCGTCCTGGACGAGGGGCGGCTCGTGGAATCCGGTACGCACGCCCAACTCCTCGGCCGCAGCGGCCTCTACGCCACCCTCTTCGAGCGCCGCGGTCAGCCGCGGCACAACGGGACCGTCCACAGAGCCGTCCGGACGACCGGAATCGACCGGCCCTAGAGACTCCTCGGCAACGCACCCTTCCGCCCCGGCACGGGCCGGTCGCTACCATCCGCTGTGACCGAAACGACCGATGAACCCGCCGCCCGCCGCCGCATATTCGCCGATCTGACCCCTTTGCGGAGCTCTCCCGACTACCGGCGGCTCTGGTTCGGGAACACGGTCTCCTGGATCGGGCAGGGCATGACCTCGCTCGCCGTGTCGCTCCAGGTCTACGACATCACCGGCTCCGCCTTCTCGGTCGGGCTCATCGGCTTCTGCTCGTTCCTGCCCCTGGTGGTCTTCGGCCTGTACGGCGGGGCCGTCGCCGACATCCTCGACCGGCGCAAACTGGGTCTGGCCAGCGCCTCCGGCTCGTTCGTGCTCTCCGTGGCCCTGGTCGCCCTCACCGTCGCCGGGGTGGAACAGGTGGGGCTGCTGTACGCGATCGTCGCCCTCCAGGCGGCCTGCTTCGCGGTCAACTCACCGGCCCGCAGCTCGATGATCGCCCGTCTGCTCCCCGCCGAGCAGCTGCCCGCCGCCAACGCGCTCTCCTCCATGACCAGCACCACCGGAAACCTGGTCGGGCCGATGCTCGGCGGGCTCCTCGTCGGCTGGTGGGGCTACCGGGCCGCGTACACCGTCGACGCCGTCACCTTCACCGCCTCCCTCTACGCGATGTGGCGGCTGCCCGCGATGCTGCCGGAGCGGGAGGAGGGCGGGTCCGGCAAGCGGGCGTCCGTCGCGGACGGGCTGCGCTTCCTGGCGACCCGGGCCAACCTCCGGATGACCTTCTTCACCGACATGTGCGCCATGGTGCTGGCCCAGCCCAAGGCGCTGTTCCCGGTCGTCGCCGTCCTCTGGTACGGGGGCGACGCGAAGACCACCGGACTGCTGGTCGCCGCCCCGGCGTTCGGAGCGCTGCTCGGCGGGGTGTTCTCCGGATGGCTGGGGCGGGTGCGGCGGCACGGGCTGGCCGTCCTGGTCGCCGTCGCCTGCTGGGGCGCGGCCATCGCGGTCTTCGGGCTGACCCGGCAGCTCTGGCTCGGGCTGCTCTTCCTGGCGCTCGCCGGATGCGCGGACACCATCTCGATGGTCTTCCGCAACACCATGCTCCAGGCTGCCGTCCCCGACGAGATGCGCGGACGGCTCCAGGGCGTGTTCATCGTCGTGGTGGCGGGCGGGCCGAGGCTCGGCGACTTCTTCGCGGGCTCGGTCTCCGACCTGGCCTCGCCCGGCCTGGCGGTGACCGGCGGCGGGATCGGCTGCATCGTCGCCGTCGGGCTGCTGGCGCTGCGGTGGCGCGGCTTCGCCCGGTACGACGCCCGCGACCCGCGGCCGTGACCGCCGCACACTCCGGCCACGGCCGCGGCCCGGTCCGCTACGGGCCCACGACCGACCGGGCGAAGCCCAGCTCCACCAGGTCCTGCGGGCGCAGCCGCAACTGGTCGGCGGTGGCCCGCACCTGGTCCGGGGTGCGCTTCAGGATGGCCGCCGCGAGCTCCGGGGCGATCACCGAGAAGTAGCTGTCCGGGGTGACATGGGTGTTCCCCGGCGCCGCGAGGGCCAGCGCGCCGCCCGAGCCGCCCTCGCCGATCACCAGGGTGGTCAGCGGCACCCGGGCCGCCGCCACCGCCGCGAAGGCATCGGCGATCGCGGCGCCCGCGCCCGCCCGTTCCGCCTCCGCGTCGTTCGCCGCGCCCGGGGTGTCGATCAGGGTCAGCACAGGCAGCCCGAGCCGGTCCGCCAGCCGGATCACCCGGGCCGCCGTGCGGTACCCGGCCGGGCGGGTCGCGGTGCCGCACTGGGCGACGTAGGCGACCGACCGGTCCTCCCGCCGCCCGAAACCGGCGAGCAGCCCGGGATCCGTACCCCCGCAGCGGTCACCGACGAGCGGCAGCCGGTACGAGAAGTACGCGTCCAGGTACGCCTCGGCACGCGGCCGCGACGCCGAGCGGGCCTGGCACACCGCGTCCCAGCCGGTCCCCGGAAGACCCGCCGCCGACAGCGCCCGGGGCACCGGGGCGGGCGGCGGCGGGTCCTTCGGCAGGTGCAGCGCCCGCAGCCACCGGCCCACCGTCCCCGGCAGCTCCCGCGGCGCGACGACCGCGTCCACCTGCCCCGCCGCCAGCTGGCCCTCGGCGGTGTACGCCGCCGGGTCCGCGTCCGGCGGCCGCACCCGGGAGCCGGCGAAGCCGACCTGGGCGCCCGGCAGCGCCAGGACCACATCGGCGCCCGCCCCCAGCGTGGCCCAGCCGCCGCCCGTCGTGGGGTCCCGCAGGACCGCGATCTGCGCCGGGCCCGCCGCCCGCAGCCGCGCGGAGGCGTGGGCCACCCGCTGGAGCTGGGTCAGCGCGATCATGCCCTCCTGCATCCGGCTGCCGCCCGTGGCGATCAGCGAGACCAGCGGCAGCCCCCGCCGCCCGGCGGCCTCGTAGGCGGCCACCAGCCGGTCCCCGGTGCGCTGCCCCAGCGAACCGCCCAGGAAGCCGAACTCGAAGGAGACGAGCACACAGCTTTGGCCGCCGAGCGAGGCGAGGCCGTGCACGACGGACTCCCGCTCGCCGGTACGGGCGGTGGCGCGGGCCCGGGAGTCCGCGTACCCGGCCCAGGACAGCGGCCCGTCGTCCCCGGTGCCGTCGTCGAAGGCGTCGTCGGTGAGTTCCTCGAACTCCGTGGTGAGGGCCGCGATCGCCGCTCTCGCGCTCAGCCGGTCAGCCATGGAGCGCCCGCTTCATGATCTTGCCGAGGTCGTTGCGCGGCAGCGCGTCCAGGTAGCGGACCGTGCGCGGGCGCTTGTGCGGGGCGAGCTGGGCGGCCACATGATCGGCCAGTTCCCGTTCGGAGGGCGGTGCGGCCGGGTCGGCGGGCACCACCCAGGCGACGATCCGCTCGCCCAGGTCCGGGTCCGGCTCGCCCGTGACGGCGGCCTCGCGGACCCGGGGGTGGTCCAGCAGGGCGTTCTCGATCTCCCCGGCGCCGATCTTGTAACCGCCGCTCTTGATCAGGTCGGTGGCCCGGCGGCCGACGATCCGTACGTAGCCGTCCGGGTCGCGGGTGGCCATGTCGCCGGTCCGGAACCAGCCGTCCCCGGTGAACGCGGCGGCGGTGGCGTCGGGGCGGTTCAGATAGCCGGTGAAGAGGTTCGGCCCGCGCACCTGGATCTCGCCGATGGCCTCGGGGCCGGTGCCGGTGAGGACGGTGCCGTCCTCCTCGGCCAGCCGGAGCTCCACCCCGGCCAGCGGGGCGCCCACGGTGCCGGGGCGCGGCTCGCCGTCCGCGCGTACGCCGGTGTTCATCAGGGTCTCCGTCATGCCGTACCGCTCGATGACCCGGCGGCCCGTCGCCGCCGCGATCCGCTCGTGGTCGTGGACCGGCAGCGCCGCCGAGCCGGACACCAGCAGCCGGGCCCCGGCCAGCGCCTTCGCCAGCCCGGCCGCCTCGGGCCCGGAGCCCTCCAGGACCTCCGCGAGGCGGTGGTACATCGTCGGCACGCCGAACAGCATCGTGCCGCCGGACGACAGTTCCCGGGCCACGCCCTCGGCGGAGAACCGGCCCAGGTGCCGCACCGACCCGCCCCGGCGCAGCGGCCCCAGCACCCCGAGGATCAGGCCGTGCACATGGAACAGCGGCAGCGCGTGGACGAGCACGTCCTCCCCGGTCCACCGCCAGGCGTCCTCCAGCGCGTCGAGCGAGGCGGCGATCGCCCGCCGGGGCAGCACCGCGCCCTTCGGCGGACCCGTGGTGCCCGAGGTGTAGACGATCAGGGCGGGGGACTCGGGGCCGGGCTCGGGGAACGTGGCCGCGGCGCCCTCCCCGGTCGGCTCCACGTCGATCCGGTCCAGCGCGTCCAGCGGCGGCGGAAGGGTGTCGCCCGCCGGGGCCAGCACCACGGCCGGTTCGCTGTCCGCCACGATGTGGGCGAGCTCGCGCGTTCCCGTCCGCGGGTTGAGCGGTACCGCGGGCACCCCGGCCCTTAGCGCGGCCACCACGGCGACCACCGTCGCGGGTGTCGGGGTGGCCCAGACCGCGACCCGTCCGGCGCCGGAGATCCGGGCGGCGAGCGCGGCGGACGCGGAGGCCAACTCGTCGTAGGTCAGGCTGTGTTCGCCGAACCGGATGGCTTCCCGGCGCGAACCGTCATCCGGTACGAACAGAAGAGGAGTCGTCACTCTCCGCACCTTAGGGCCTTTCGTGAACGGAAGGCCCTACTCCCTCCGAAGGCCCCGCATCCGCCCGTACGCGTACACGCAGCCCGCGAGCGCCAGGTCCGACAGCAGCATGAAGCCGATCGAGTACGAGTCCTTCGCGCTGTAGATCGCCCCCATCACCAGCGGCGGTACGAAGCCGCCCAGGCCGCCCGTCGCGCCGACGATCCCGGTGACACTGCCCACCTGCGCCTGCGGTGTCACCTGCGAGACCAGGGCGAAGATGCTGCCGCTGGAGGTGCCCAGGCCCGCGGCCATGCAGAGCAGCGCGATCGTGCCGCCCGGGGCCAGCGGCGGGTCGAAGGCCTGCACGATCGCCGTCAGGGCGGCCAGACCGAGCGCCCCCGCCGTGACCACGGCCGGGTGGACACGGTCCGAGAGCCAGCCGCCGATCGGCCGGAAGACGACGGTGACCAGGGCGAAACCCGCCGCCTTCGTGCCGGCGTCGGTGGGCGTCAGGTCGTACCAGGTCTTCAGATACGTGGGCAGGTACACGCCGAACGCGACGATCCCGCCGAAGCCGATCGCGTACAGCGCGGACAGCTCCCAGGTGACCCGCAGCCGCGCGGCGCGGCCCAGCCGACGGGCCGGCGACTCGGTCGGCACCGGGCGGCCCGGCCGGTCGGTGACCAGTACGGCGGCGAGCGCCGCGTACACCACGAGCGCCGCCGCGACCACCAGGTACGGCAGGTTCTTCCCGTGCTCCGCGATCCGCGGGGTGAAGTACCCGGACAGCGCCACACCGCCCATGCCCATGCCGAACACACCGAGCGCCAGACCGCGTTTGGCGGGCGGGAACCACGAGTTGACCAGCGGGATGCCGATCGCGAACGTGGTGCCGCCCAGGCCCAGCAGAAAGCCCACCACGAGCATCGCGCCGAACGACTCCCGCGCCGGGATCAGCAGCAGCACCGGCACGACGGTGAGCGCCGAGACCAGCGGGAACATCAGCCGGGCACCGTACTTGTCGGTGAGCGCGCCCGCCGGGATCCGGCCCAGCGAACCGACCAGTACCGGCACCGCCACCAGCAGCGACTGCTCGAACGAGGTCAGCCCCAGCCGCTCCTTGTAGTCGCCGGACAGCGGTGCGATCAGGTTCCAGGCCCAGAAGGTGAGCCCGAAGCCGATCGTGGCCATCACGAGATTGCGGTACGCGGCCGAGGACGGCGCTTCGACCGCTTCCGGGGACTGCTTGACGGCTGTATCCACGCCTCAAGTCAAGGTCGGGGCCACCTGGGCGGCCCGCCGGAGTACGCCGGTCGGGTCACGCGCGGTCACGCCATCTCACGCGCCTCAAACACCCGTATGCCGGACAAAGCTGCGACAATCGCAGTATGGACCGTCTGGACAGGGACATTCTCGGCATCCTCCAGGAGGACGCCCGGATCTCGTACCGCGATCTGGGCGAGCGGGTCGGCCTCAGCGCCAACGCGGCGGCCGACCGGGTGCGCCGGCTGCGCCGCGACGGAGTGATCCGGGGCTTCACCGTGATCATCGACCCGGCCGCCGACACCCGCACCGGGCTCGTCGTCTTCATCGACGTGTCCCTGCGGATCGACACGGCCAACGAGACCTTCGAACGGGCGGTGCTGGCCCTGCCCGGCATCACCGAGGTGGTCCATGTGACCGGCGCCCACGACTACCTCGTACGCGCGGCCGTCGCCGACACCGCGGCCCTGGACGGGCTATTGCGCCGCCTGAAGCGGGAGGCGGGGGTGGCCCACTCCAACACCAGGGTCGCGCTCAGAGCGGCGCCTGCCAGATGACCGCCGGGGCGCGCGAGCCGTCCTCGGCGCGCCCGTCGTCGGCGACCGTCAGCCGGACCGCCGCCCGCCCGTCCGGGGTCACGGCGGTGGCGTCCACCGCCACCTCGATCGACGACACCCCGGTCCTGCGGTGCGCGGCCGCCAGCGCCCCGCGCAACGCCGCCAGCAGCCGCCCGTCCACCGGGGCCCGCACCAGCGCGTCCACCGCCCCGGCGAACCGCACCGAGGGCCGGAAACCCAGCACCGCGGCCGCGCCCCCGGTCTCCCGCAGCACCCGGCCCCGGAAGGTGGCGGGCGCGTCGGCGGGCGGCTGCTGGAGGGCGAAGATCGCCGTCCGTACCTCCTGGATGGTGGAGTCCAGCTCGTCCACGGCCCGGCCGAGCAGTTCGTCGGTCTCCGGGGCCGGGCCCCGGCGCCGGGCCGACTCCAGCATCATCTCGGTGGCGAACAGCCGCTGGACCACCAGATCGTGCAGATCGCGGGCGATCCGGTCGCGGTCCTCGTACACCGCGAGCCGCTCCCGGTCGTGCGCGGCGTCGGCCAGCACCAGTGCCAGCGCGGCCTGCGAGGCGAACTGGGTGGCCAGCAGCCGGTCCACCGCCGTGTAGGGGCGCTCGCCGCGCCGCCGGGGCAGGGCGAGGGTGCCGATCAGCCGCCCGCCGCTCCGCAGCGGCAGCATCATGCTGGGGCCGAACCGCGACCGCACATGCGTCGTCATCCGCGGGTCGGTCGCCGAGTCCTCGATGAACACCGGCTCCCCGCCCAGCAGCTGGACCAGCACCGGGGAGCCGGGTTCGATGACCGTGCCTACGATCCCGGCCGGGTCGTCGGGGGTGGACGCGGTGACGATCTCCATGCCGCCCGCCGCGTCCGGCTGGAGGATGACCCCGGCACTGGCGTCGGCGAGTGTCCTGGCCCGCTCCGCGACGGTCGTCAGCGCGTCCTTCGCGCTTCCGCCGGCCAGCAGGGCGGTGGTCACGGCGGCGGCCCCCTCGATCCAGCGCTCCCGCTGCCGGGCCGCCGCGTACAGCCGCTCGCTCGCGATGGCGAAACCGGCCAGCGAGGCGAGTGCCGCCAGCATGGTGGTGTCCGCCCCGGTGAAGGGCCGCCCGTCGTCCGTCCCGGTGATGCGGAGGTGGCCGAGGGTCTGGTCGTGGACCCGGATCGGAGCCTCGGCGCGGGGCCTTGGCTCCCGGGCCTCCCCGGGCCCCGAGGTGTACCGCTCGCCGACGGTGCCGCGGTCCGGGTCGAGCAGGCCGAGCACGCTGTGCCGGGCCCCGGTCAGCGTCGCGGCGCTGTCCGTCAACTGCTGGAGCATCGCCCGGAGTTCAAGGTCGGAGCCGAGCCCGAGCACCGCCTCCAGCAGCATCGACAGCGCGGACCTGCCCGGGGCGTCGGCGGCGGAGCCGGCAGAGGCGTCGGCGGGGATGCCGGCGGGGACGTCGGCCAGGTCGTCGGTCATCCGCCGTGCTCCGCCCGCTCCATCCGCTCCGCCGTGCTCCGTCCGCCCGGTCGCGCTCCGCCCGCTCCGCCGCGCTCAGCAGCCGAGCGGGTCGAGGACCATCGGCTCGATCTGCCCGTCCAGCATCGCGCCGAGCCCCATCACCGCGCAGGTGTCCGGCCGCTCCGCGATGTGCACCGGCAGCCCCGTCGCGTTCCGCAGCATCTGGTCGAGACCGGGCAGCAGCGCGCTGCCGCCGACCATCATGATCCCGCAGTCCACCAGATCGGCCACCAGGTCGGGCGGGCACTCGCGCAGGATCTTGCCGAGCCCGTCCAGCACGTTGGTGAGCGGGGCGTGGATGGCCTGCCGTACGGCGGCGGTGTCGACCCGCACCGAGCGGGCCAGGCCGGTCGCCACGTCCCGGCCGTGGATCTCGGTGGTGGCGGGCCCCTGCGCGGTCAGCCCGCTGTCGCTGAGGGCCAGCTGGAGCGGGCGCACGGACTGGCTCGGCAGCATCAGCTCGTGGTGCTGGCGCAGGTGCTGGATGACCGCGTGGTCGATGGCCTCACCGCCGACCGGGATGCGTACGGCGCTCACGATCGAGCCGAGCGAGAGCACCGCGATCTGGGTGGTCGCCGCCCCGCACACCATGATCATGGTCGCGGTCGGCTGCTCGACCGGCAGCCCGCAGCCGACCGCCGCCGCGATCAGGGTGTCGATCAGCTCGACCCGGCGGGCCCCGATCCCGACCATCGTCTCGACGGTGGCCCGCTGGGCGAGCGGGTCGCTGCCGTGCGGGGTGCAGGCGGCGGCCCGCAGCCGGGGCTTGCGGCGCAGCTGCCGGCGGAGCTTGTCGCCCAGCAGGTGGCGCAGCATGCGCTGGGCCATCTCGATGTCGATGACGGTGCCGCCGGAGACCGGCCGGGTCACCTTGATGTAGTCGGGGGTGCGGCCCGTCATCTGCTCGGCGAAGGTGCCGACGGCGATGAGCGAGCCGGTACGGGTGTTCACCGCGGCGGCGCTCGGCTCGTCGACGACCAGCCCGAGCCCCTTGACGTACACCCGGGTCCGGGCCGCTCCGAGGTCGACGGCGACGTGGCAGCGGCGCAGCTGCTCAAGACTGACGGTCACGGCGGATCTCCCGGGGCGCGGACGGTGGCACCGGCGGCCGCCGGTTCCTTCGCATCGTGCGCCGCCCGCCGACGCGCCGCGCGCTGGGCTGAGCCGTAGGGGGTGCCGCCGCGCCCGTACGAGCCCGTGGTGAACCCGGACCGGCCTTTGGGCGTCCCGTCTCCGGCCCCGGGACTGGTAACCCCTCATGTTGAGGTGACGCGTATTCGAGTGTGGAGCACCGCAGTGGGTCACTCTGAGTGGCGAGCTTTCATGTCTGCTGGCCTGCTCTCGGCTTAGTTCACGGCCGCCGGGCTGGAGAATGTTATGTTCCAGGCCGCGGTGCCCTGGAGGGTGCTCCTGTGCAAGTTTGTGTCTCGTCGGTAACACGTCTTCCAGGTGGAGGGGCTTGTGGCAGTGGGAAGGGCGGCTCGTCGGGCAGAACGCACGGCGAGAGTCGAGGCGGCGGTCGGGAAGAGTGCGGCTCCCGCGGCGCTCGATTTGCTGGAACTGGTCGAGTTCGCGTGGCACGACTGCTATGGCGACATCACGCCGAGCGAGAATGTGGTTGAGGACATCCTGACGTGCTCCCAGGGTGATCTCGCGCGGATGATCCGATTCGCCCGGCTGGCTGTCGAGGATTGGCGGGATCTGCGGATGACCGCCGACGAGATCAGGTCCGTCGAGAACGGCCGCGGGACTGGTGGGCTCGCCTGCTGAGGTGTCACGTATTCCTGGGCGCGGCTGGTACCGGTGTCACCGCGCGTGGTCGCCAGGTGCGTATCGGCTCCAGGTTCCTCCGGCTTCGGTGACAAGGCGGGTGACTGTCTTGTCGTGGTAACCGAGGGCCTTCGCGATAACGGGGGCCGGGGCCTGGAGGACGAGTTGGCGGATCGCGGAGGTTCTGCCGCGCTGTGGCGGGACCCCGATCTTCCGTAGGTGGACTTGAAGGCTGACCGGATTCATCGGCTGTCCGGGCTGGCGGCCGGGGAAGAGCCACCGTGAGCTTCTGCTGCTGGCGTAGGGCAGGTGATGGCAGGACCGGACGTATGCCCGCATCAGGTCAGCGACGGGCTCCGGAAGCGGGGAGGGCGGGTCTCTCAGGCAGACGGTGACGGTGACTCCGTCGTCGGTGATGTCGTCGACAGTGAGGCGGACGATGCGGGTGACGGGTTGCGCGCAGAGGAGAACGAGCGCGGCGGCGACCCGGGCCCGCAAGGGCAGAGGGAGCCGTCGTTGAGGATCCGCCGGAGCATGGCGAGTCGGCGGTGCTGGTGCAGTGGCGCTTGGTCCTGGTTGATGACCTGGGGTGGCAGGGTTAGGCGGGGCAGCCGGCTCGACTTCATGCACCAGCGCAGGAAAGTCTGGGCAGGGTGCCCGGTGGTCAGCTTCTCGGTGTGCCAGGCGTCGAGGTCGGCCTGCTGGCAGTGTTCGATGGCGCGGCCTCGGTCAGCGAGCCGGGCGAGGAAGGCGCCGGCCTGGGTGATCTCTTGTTTCGCCTGTCCGGTCTGAGAACGTCCCAGAGGCCCCTTCTCAGCCTTGCTCAGCAGGCGCCGCATCTGGTGCCAGGTGGCGAAGTGCTGGAGATGCCGACGGTGTTCGGGATCCTCGATGACAGCGAGCCGTTCGGTCAGCCATCGCTGATAAAGCATGAGTTGCCGGTCGACGCGTGGCAGCGCGCCGCTGTCCATCAGCAGGTCACGCAGGTGAGCGACGGTTCGCCGGGGTGTTTCCAGGTGCAGCCCTTCGTGGGTGAGCGGGATGGTGCCGGAGGCCAGGCCTCGGAGGAGGCGGACGACATCGGGGTTACGGAGCCAGATCAGGCGGCTCTTGGGCCGGTC
The DNA here is from genome assembly GCF_042262625.1 of Streptomyces sp. NPDC056347. Taxonomy (NCBI): domain Bacteria; kingdom Bacillati; phylum Actinomycetota; class Actinomycetes; order Kitasatosporales; family Streptomycetaceae; genus Streptomyces; species Streptomyces sp. NPDC056347. The sequence continues at coordinate 50,260 of NZ_JBHJQP010000026.1, forward strand.
TGTCTCCAGCAGGGCGGTGACCAGTGGTTGCAGTGAAGGAGCGACACGGCCGGTGCCATCGTTGAGGAGTTGGCGGAGGGCGTCCGCGAGCGTGCAGCGTTCGCGGAGACGCCCACCGAGGAGCAACCCCTCGAAGCCACAGCGGTCGCAGAAGAAGTCGCGGACAATCCCCGCACAGTCACGGCAGATCGGTGTGCCAGCGACGTCCCGGCCCGGCAAAAGTCGGTCGGATCGTCAGCCTGGGCAGCAGCCGCGAACGCGCATCGCGCGTTCGTAGCAGGTCCGGCAGATCGGGCCGTCCGACCACTCGGCGGACTTCGAGGCTCGACGGCCGCAGCGTGCGCAGTCGCGGATCATCCACCGCTCGTACTCCTCCGGCGTCACCGCTCACCGCTCGGGCGTCAGCCGGACCCGTGTGGGCCGCCGGGCAGCGAGATTGATCGGCGCCTCTTCGCCGGCCGTGCGGCGGGCGGGGAGATTCTGAGCCGAGGTGGCGATCAGATCGGTGGGCGTGCAGTCGAGGATGTCGCAGAGGGTGGCCAGCACCGGCAAGGACAGCTGTTCCGGGGTGCCGGAGACCAGACAGTGAACCTGGGAGGAGGACAGCGTGATGCCGCGTTCGGTCAGGTGTGGCATGAGCTCGGCGACGGTGAACATACCTCGGGCGGCCATCAGCTCTCGCAGGCGCCACCGATAGCTGATCCGGCGTGGCATCACGAGATCCCTCCCGGCCGCAGAGCGGCCTCGACGGTGGCGTCCAGGACACGACGCAGGGAGCGGGTGCGGAAGTCTGAGGAAACACAGGTGTAGATCGCGGTGGTGGACGCGTGGTCATGGCCGACCTGCTGCTGGACGAACAGCGGGTCGTGGCCGTCCTCGATCAGATGAGTGATGTAGGACCGACGCAGCGAGTGGAACTCCAGCGCAGAATCCAGGCCGAGGGCGTCCCGGTAGGCAGCGAATCGGGAGTCCAGCCGCTGGACCCCGATCCGTGGGCCTCGCTCGGAGGGCCAGAGGGCCCGGCTGCTCGAGTGCCGCATCCCGGGCCGGACCTCGCTGATCCATTCCTCGACGGTGCCGGGTGTCCAGTGCCAGACGGTCAGCACGGTGCGACGCTTGGGCGGCGAGCCCTTCTTGGCCTTGCCATAGCGGACCAGCAGGGTACCGCACTCACCGAGCTCCCGGCCCTCCGGATTGCGGCCGAAGTCCGCACCAACAGGCTGCTGCGGCAGTACCTCCCCAAGGGCGCGGACCTCCGCACTTTCAACCAGGCCGACCTGGACGCTGTCGCCCACGAGCTCAACCACCGTCCGCGCAAGACTCACGGCTACCGCGCTCCCGCAGAGGTCTACGCTGACCTTCTGAACAGCGGTGATGCGCTGACCGTTTGAGCTCGCCATCCTTTGCCGACAGGGAGCCTGAGGTCACGAGCCTCCGGTCAGATCGCTGCACCCGCCCCTAGTAGTCGTTAGTGGGCCGGACCTTGAAGCTGAGCTTCGCGTCCTGCCCGGCCTCCTCCAGACGCTCCGCCATCAGCTGCCAGGCCGCGTCCAGGCCCGCACCCGCCCGGCCAGGTGTTCCTCGACCGGCTCGTCCAGGCTCAGGCCGTGCAGTACGTCCTCGGAGACGGCCTCCCATTGCTCGCCGTCCAGCAGCCGCGCCCGAGGGTCCGCCCACCGGTTCGACGGCGAGGCGAACACGTCGCGCCGGTTCAGGCCGCGGAACAGCTGCTCCAGCACGCACACCACATACGCGTCACGGTCCACCGCCCCCTCGGGAAGCTCCGGATTGGAGTACACCGCCCTCTTCCACGCAGCCGGCACCAATTTGGCGTCGATCTCACGCGGCAGCAGCGGCTTGGCCTTAATCCGCCGCCCCTCCGGCACCCCGAGCAGCGCCACCAGATCCTCCGACAACGACGCGTCCGCCCGCCGCGCAGCGCCTGCCACCGTCGCGTACAGCCGCTTCTCCGCGACCTGACGTACGGATGCGACCTGCTTGGCCAACACGCTCACGCCCGGCAGCAGCACCCGGTGGCGGCGCAGCCATCCCACCGCTTGGTTGAACAGAGCCACCGGTCCCTCGGCGCCCGTCCACGCCCGCCCGTGCAGGAACGCGCGGAACTTGCGCCCCACTCCGCGTCCTCGAACGGGTGATAGCCGTAGGCGTCCCGGATCTCCCACGCGTGCTCGTACGCCGTCTTCGCCCGCCCGGTGTACCGCTTCGCAACCGACGCGTCCTCGATCTGCAACTGCGCGGCCAAGTGCTCGATGACCGACCACGGCACGTCCACCAGGAACCGGCCGACGTACCGGACGGTGCGCATCTGCATCGCGAACCCCAGCTGGTGCGCCGTCGTACGGCGCAACGCGATCAGGTCCCGGTCCACGCCGTCCAGGAAGGAAAACCGCTCCAGCTCCGGCCGCGTCGGCTCCTCCACGAACCGTCCGTACGCCGCCTGCACATCAGTAGGAAATTCCACCGGCACCCGGCGGACGGTAGCCACCCGTCATCCGAGCCCACCGGACTTCCAGAGAAACCTGCCGCCCATCCCGGAACTGTGTTAAACGACCAAGATCGATCTCAACGCCAACCACGGTTCGATTGACCCCCTGGGCCGGTCTCCTACGCGTCCGGCCCCGGCTCGCCCAGCATCCGGCGCAGCAGGTCCCGCAGCACCGTCCGTTCCGCGTCCGACAGCTCGGCCAGCGGCTCCCGGGCGAAGGTCAGCGAATCGCGCAGCTCGCGCGCCGTCCGCGCGCCCAGCTCCGTCGGCGCGGCCAGCTTCACCCGCCGGTCGGCCGGATCGGGCCGCCGCTCCACCAGGCCGCGCGTCTCCAGGCGGTCGACGATGCCGGTGACGTTCGACGGCTCGCACTTCAGCTTCCGGGCGATCCGGCGCATCGGCATCGGCTCCACGGCGAGCAGCCCGAGCACCCGGGCCTGCGCGCCGGTGAGCGAGTGGGCGGCGGCCGCCTCGTCGTACTCCTCGTAGTAGCGCGCCACGACGGTGCCGATGAGCTCGACGACCTCGAGGGTCAGTGGGTCCGTACGGGGGAGTGCCATGACACCCAGGATAGCCGGTTGCTTGACAAGGTGAAATATTCAGGCGCATGGTTGTTTCATCATCTGAAGTAATCCGGAGGGAATCCATGACGGAATTCCCCCGTTCCGCAGGACACCGTGTGACATCGACCGATATCGAGTGACACCGAGTGACACCGAATGGCATTGAGGAGAACCCGAGCCCATGTCAGCAGCACTTCCCACGTCCGGCCGCGAATGGCACCTCGTCGCCCGCCCCCACGGATGGCCGAAGGCCGAGGACTTCGCGCTGCGTGAGGCCCCGGTCGCCGCACCCCGCGAGGGCCGGGTCCTGGTCCGCAACCTGTACTTCTCGGTCGATCCGTACATGCGGGGCCGGATGAACGACGTGAAGTCGTACACCCCGCCGTTCAAGCTCGACCACCCGATGGACGGCGGAGCGGTCGGCGAGGTTGTCGCCTCGAACGCCGAGGGCATCGCGGTCGGCGACCACGTCCTGCACGGCCTCGGCTGGCGGGAGTACGCCGAGGTCCCCGCCCAGCACGCGGTGAAGGTCGACCCGTCCGTGGCCCCGCTCCCCGCCTACCTCGGGGTGCTCGGGATGACCGGGCTCACCGCCTACGCGGGCCTCTTCGACGTGGCGTCCTTCAAGGAGGGCGACGCGGTCTTCGTCTCCGGCGCGGCCGGTGCGGTCGGCAGCCAGGTCGGCCAGATGGCCCGGATCAAGGGCGCCTCGCGGGTCATCGGCTCGGCCGGTTCCGACGAGAAGGTCAAGCTCCTCGTCGAGGAGTACGGCTTCGACGCGGCCTTCAACTACCACGACGGCCCGGTCGTCGAGCAGTTGCGCGCCGCCGCCCCGGACGGCATCGACGTCTACTTCGACAACGTCGGCGGCGAGCACCTCGAAGCGGCCATCTCCGCGCTCAACGTGCACGGCCGGGTCACCGTCTGCGGAATGATCGCCCAGTACAACGTGACCGAGCCGACCCCCGGCCCGCGCAACCTCGCGCTCGTCATCGGCAAGCGGCTGCGCATCCAGGGCATGCTCGTCACCGACCACGCCGCGCTCCAGCCGCAGTTCGTGAAGGACGTGGCGGGCTGGCTGGCCTCGGGCGAGCTGAAGTACCGCGAGACCGTCGTCGAGGGCATCGAGAACGGCTTCGACGCCTTCGTCGGCCTGCTGCGCGGCGAGAACACCGGAAAGATGATCGTCTCTCTCGCCTGACGCGAGTACGGCGG
>NZ_JBHJQP010000027.1:0-53572 GCF_042262625.1 Streptomyces sp. NPDC056347
GGGCCGACGCCTGTCGTGCCGGGGTCCGGCTCAGGGAGCCAGCCGGCTCAGGCGGTCGACCGCCTCCCGGAGGACCTCGTCCTTCTTGCAGAACGTGAAGCGGACCTGGCTGCGGCCCGCCTCCGGGTCGTCGTAGAAGACCGAGTTGGGTACGGCGACGACCCCGCAGCGCTCGGGGAGCGTACGGCAGAAGGCGAGGGCGTCCTTCTCGCCGAAGGGGGAGATGTCGGTGGTGATGAAGTAGGTGCCCTGCGGCCGGTGGACCTCGAACCCGGCCGCCCGCAGTCCCTCGCCGAGCAGATCGCGCTTGCGCCGCAGGTCGGCCCGGAAGCCGTCGAAGTACGTGTCCGGCAGGCGCAGCGCCTCGGCGATCGCGTACTGGAAGGGGCCCGCGCTGACGTAGGTCAGGTACTGCTTGGCGGTGCGGACGGCGGCGACGAGCGGGGCGGGCGCGGTGACCCAGCCGACCTTCCAGCCCGTGTACGAGAAGGTTTTTCCGGCGGAGGACACCGAGACGGTGCGTTCGCGCATGCCGGGCAGCGAGGCCGCCGGAATGTGCTCGCCCTCGAAGACCAGGTGCTCGTACACCTCGTCGGTGACGACCAGGAGGTCGTGCGCCACGGCCAGCTCGGCGATCGCGGTCAGCTCCTCGCGGGTGAGGACCGTGCCCGTCGGGTTGTGCGGGGTGTTCAGGAGCAGCAGCCGGGTCCGCGGGGTGATCCTGGACCGCAGCTCGTCCAGGTCGGGGCGGAAGGACGGGGCGCGCAGGGTGAGCGGTACGCGCTTCGCCCCGGCCATCGCGATGCAGGCCGCGTAGGAGTCGTAGAAGGGCTCGAAGGCGATCACCTCGTCACCCGGCTCCAGCAGCGCGAGCATGGCCGCGGCGATCGCCTCGGTCGCGCCCGCGGTGACCAGGACCTCCGTGTCGGGGTCGACGGTCAGTCCGCGGAAGCGCCGCTGGTGGTCGGCGATCGCGGTGCGCAGCTCGGGGATGCCGGGGCCCGGCGGGTACTGGTTGCCCTTCCCCTCCCGCAGCGCCCGGACCGCGGCCTCGCGGACCTCCTCGGGGCCGTCGGTGTCGGGGAAGCCCTGGCCGAGATTGATGGAGCCGGTGCGTACGGCGAGCGCCGACATCTCCGCGAAGATCGTCGTGCCGAATCCGGCGAGGCGGCGGTTGAGCAACGGTCGTCCCTGTGTCATGGCTGTCATCCTGCGCGGAAGCTCTGGAGTTGCTCAAGTCTGCTTTGGCCGTTCGGGGGCGGGGCATTCCCCCTCCACGTGTGAAGCGTGGGCGAGCGGGGGAGCTCGCTCCGGGGGAACGGAAGGACATGGAGCCATGGATGTGGTCATAGCGGCGATCGTCGTGGTCGTGCTGGTCGTGGTGCTGCTGGTGGAGAGGGCCCGGCGGCGGAAGGCGGCGCGGATCTGGAGCGCGCGCCGGGGCATGGGCGGTGGCCGTTCCGCGAACAGGAGCTGGTGGGCCGGGAACAACAACGCCGGAAGCAGCAGCGCCGCCGGCGGTGGTACGTCCTGCGGGTCGGGGTCCGCCGACTCCGGCGGGAGCTCCGGCGGTCACTCGGGCGGGCACTCCGGAGGGCATTCGTGCGGCGGGGGGCACTCCTGTGGCGGGGGGTCCTCGTGCGGTGGCGGGGGCGGCTGCGGCGGCGGGAGCTGAACGGGCGCACGGGGCGCGATCGACAGGTGTCCGGCGGGTGAACTCCCGCCGGGCACCTTTTTGTTGGGCGATTTCGTGGGTCGTCCGTGAACAGATGATCCGAGAGGCCCCCGAGGGGATGGAAACCCCGGCAAGTTGGGTAAAAACGCTGTGGATGCGAACTATTCGTGGTTCCCTCGGTTGAGAGAACTTTCAGCCCTAGGACCCGAGTTGGACCTGATCGGGCGCTACCCACCTCCCACGAGCAGCGCGCTAGGGGGGCGTCCCCCTGTCCATGCGTCCATGCTTTCTTGCGGAGCCGACCCATGCTCACGACCCTCCAGACTGCTTATTCAGACACCCGTGCTGCCGACCTCGCCTGGGCGCTGGGGCGTGAACCGCTTCCCGCGCTGGCCGTGCTCGACCTGGATCTCGCCGGCGCCAAACTGCAGATGCGCCTGCTCGGCGCCTCCCACCAGGTGCTCCTGGAAGAGGACCGCGGGACCTGTTCCGAAACCGTCGCCTGTATCCCCGGCAGCAGCACCCCGCTCCCGCTCGGTGTCTCCAAGCGGCTCGGGGAGTGGGAGTACGAGTTCGCGGCACGCGTCGAGACCCTCTCGGAGGGCTCGTTCGCGGGGCGTGCACAGGAGTTGCTCGCGCTGGTGGCCGATCATCCGCACGGGCTCGCCGGGACGTTTCCCGGCAGTCCGCACGCCTTCACCGCCATGCTGGCCCAGCGGACCGAGGGGCAGGTGCGGTGGCGCACCTGGCACGCGTACCCGCAGGAGGGGCAGTTGGTGGTGACGCGTACGCGGGTGGGGGTGCGGATGCCCGCGGTGGCCCGCTGAGCGGCCCCATTCCGTTGTGAACACGCCATTTACACCCTTGTGGGTGACAGGCTGCCACAGCTTCGTGACGTAGCGTTCGGGTCATGATCGACCAGCAGGTGTCGCTGCGAGGGGGCGCGGCGTGTCTTCCCGTACGGCCGAGGACCGGTCGGTGTCTCGTGCTCGCCGCGGTCTTCGTCTGCGCCGCCTGCGGCCTGGTGTACGAACTCGAACTCGTCGCGCTCGCCTCCTACTTGATCGGTGATTCGGTCACCCAGGCATCGGTCGTGCTCTCCGTGATGGTGTTCGCGATGGGCATCGGGTCGCTTCTCGCGAAACGTTTGCGCAGCCGGGCCGCGGAGGGGTTCGGGCTGATCGAGGCGGCTCTCGCGCTCGTCGGCGGTTCCTCGGCGCTGGTGCTGTACGCGACGTTCGCCTGGGTCGGCGAGTCGCGGTACGCCCTGGTCGGGTTCTCGCTCACGATCGGCGTCCTGATCGGTGCGGAGATCCCGTTGCTGATGACGCTGATCCAACGGGTGGACCGGCAGGACGCGGGCGGTGCGGTGGCGGACCTCTTCGCCGCCGACTACGTGGGTGCGCTGGTCGGCGGGCTCGCGTTCCCGTTCCTGCTGCTGCCGGTGCTCGGCCAGCTGACCGGGGCGCTGTTCACCGGCGCGGTCAACGCGGCGGCGGGCGGGGCGCTGGTGCTGTGCGTGTTCCGCCGGGACCTCACCCGGCGCTCCCGCCGGCTGCTGATCCTGTTCAACGTGGCGGTGATCGTGGTGCTGGCCGTCGCGACCGTGCTGGTCGGCGACTTCGAGCGGGCGGCGCGGCGCGCGGTGTACGGGGACGGGGTGCGGGTCGCCGAGCAGACCGCGGTGCAGGAGGTGGTGCTGACGGGGGCGGCCCGCGACTCCCTGAACCTGTACCTGGACGGGCGGCTGCGGGTCAGCGCGCGCGACGAGTACCGGTACCACGAGTCGCTGGTGCACCCGGCGATGAACGGACCGCACACCCGGGTGCTGGTCCTGGGCGGTGGTGACGGTCTCGCCGCCCGCGAGGTGCTGCGCTACCACGACGTACGCGAGGTCACCGTGGTCGAGCTGGACGCGGGCGTCACCCGGCTGGCCCGCGACGACCGCCTGCTCTCGGAGCTGAACGGCCACGCCTACCGCGATCCCCGGGTCACGGCGGTCACCGCGGACGCCTTCAACTGGCTGCGGGCGCGGCACGGGCGCTACGACGTGATCGTCTCGGACCTGCCCGATCCGGGGATCTCCAACAGCACCAAGCTGTACTCGGCGGAGTTCTACGGCCTGGTCGCCGAGTCGCTGGCGCCCGGCGGGCGGCTGGTGGTGCACGGGGGACCGCCGCTGTCCCGGCCGCGTACGTACTGGACGGTCGAGGCGTCGATGCGGGCGGCGGGGCTGCGTACCCGCCCGTACTGGATGAGCGGCCGGCTCTCCGACTCCACGGCCGGGCCGGACCGGGCCACCCACCGGCAGCGCGATGCGCGTGGCTGGGGGTTCGTCCTGGCCGGGCGGGGGGAGCGGCCGGGGCTGGGGCTCGCCGCGGGGGCGCCGGTGCTGCGGTCGATGACGGGGCGGGCGCTGGTGGACGCGGGGCGGGAGGCGGACCGGGCCCGGCCGGCGGGCCTGCCGCCGTCGACGCTGGTGCACCCGAGGTACTGGGAGGAGCGCTGAAGGACCGGGGTCGGGGGCGGGCGCCCGGCGGTGGCTCGGTGGTGAACCGCTGACGTGGCGGCCGGGGCTGAGTAGGCTCGGTTTCCATGGAGCATGAGGTGTTCGTACCGGTTCCGGTCCCGTCCCTCCGGCGGACGCTCGGCGACCCCGCCCGCGTCGCGCGCTGCGTGCCGGGGCTTCAGCAGGACGCCGACGCGTCCGCGGACCCGCTGTCCGGCCGGCTCAGGATCAGGGTGGACGGCCACACGATCACGTACCGGGGCGCGCTGCGGCTCACGGACGGGACGGGCGGGGAAGAGGACGGCGACGCGGTGGTGCTGGTGACCGGCGAGGGCGCCGAGGCCCGGGGCGGCGGTTCGGTGCGGCTGCGGCTCACCGTCCGGCTCACCGCGCGGGACGGCGGCACGGCGATCGGCTTCGCGGGGACGGCGGACGGTGACGGCCGGATCCTGGAGCTGGACGCGGCGGCGGCGCTCGCGGCGGCCGGGCGGCTGCTGGACCGGTTCACCCAGCAGCTCGTGACGGAGACGCTGGCGGGCGGTGGTGAGGCCGACGGCGGGGCCGGGGCGGCCGAGCGGTCCGTGGGGGAGGCCGTGGAGCAGGCCATCGAGGAGGCGGCCGAGGAGGCCGACACGACCGGGACGGCCCCGGCGGACGACGCCCCGGCGGAGGGTGCGGAAGCGCCCGCGGACGAGGGCGGCAACCCGCCGGGCACCGGCGCGGTCTTCGACGCCCCCGTACCGGCGCCCTCGCTCGATCCGGTGTCCGACGTCGAGTTCACCGTCCCCGACGAGCCCCCGGCCGAGGCCGCGCACGCCCGGCGCACCATGATCGGCCGCAGCGCCGAGGAGGTCGACCACGCGCCGCCGCGCGGCCGGTACGCCCCCGTACCGTCACCCGATTCGGCCAACGCGGGCGCAGCGCTCCGCTGGGTCGTCCCGGCCGCCGCGTTCGCGCTGGCCTCCGCGGTGGTGGTGACCAGGGCCTTGAGGCGGCGGCGGTAGCGGCGGCGCCAGTAACCTCGTCGGGTGAGTAGCAGCGAGAAGGATGTCCGGCTGTCCGTCGGCGACGCAGAGTTGACCGTGAGCCCCGCCAACGGCTGTCGCATCGACAGCCTGCGGATCGGTGGTACCGAACTGCTGAGGCAGGGGGAGAAGTACGGCTGCTTCCCGATGGTGCCGTGGTGCGGGCGGACCGGGAACGGCCTGTTCCGCAACGGCGACGTCCCGCACCGGCTGCCGGTGAACGCCCCGCCGCACGCCATCCACGGCACCGGCCGGGACACCGCCTGGCGCACCGCCCGGGTGGGCGAACGGGAGGCGTCGTTCTACTACGACCTCGCCGACCCCTGGCCGTACCCGGGCCGGGTGACCCAGACCTTCGAGCTGACCGAGGACGCGCTCACGCTCGCCTTCGGCATCGAGACGTACGGCGACTCCTTCCCGGCGCAGGCCGGCTGGCACCCGTGGTTCCTGCGCAGGCTCGGCGAGGACGGCAAGGACGTACAGCTCTCGTTCGACGCGGCCTGGCAGGAGGAGCGGGGTGCGGACCATCTGCCGACCGGCCGCCGCATCCCGCCGCTGGACGGCCCCTGGGACGACTGCTTCGGGATGCCGGACGGGGTGGAGGTGACGCTCACCTGGCCGCAGCAGCTGGAGCTGACCGTGAAGAGCCGGACCGAGTGGGTCGTGATCTACGACGAGCAGGAGGCGGCGGTCTGCGTGGAGCCGCAGTCCGGCCCGCCCAACGGGCTGAACACCGCGCCCCGGTACGTGACCCCGATCGACCCGCTGGAGATCGCGACGACCTGGAGCTGGCGCCGGCTGTGACCGGCGGCGCCGGGGCCCGGGGAGGCGGCGTGAAAGTCGGCGTCCGGTGTGCCGCTTAAGCTCGTAACCATGACTGACGTACGTGCTGAGCTGCTCCAGCAGATCAAGGACAAGGCCGTGGTACACGGCAAGGTGACCCTCTCCTCGGGTCTTGAGGCCGACTGGTACATCGACCTGCGCCGCATCACGCTGGACGGCAAGGCCGCTCCGATGGTCGGTCAGGTGATGCTCGACGCCACCGCCGGGCTGGACTACGACTGCGTGGGCGGACTGACCCTGGGCGCCGACCCGGTCGCCACCTCGATGCTGCACGCCTCCGCCGCGCGCGGCCAGGAGCTGGGCGCGTTCGTCGTCCGCAAGGCGCAGAAGGCGCACGGGATGCAGCGCCGTATCGAGGGAACGGACGTGAAGGGCCGCCGCTGCCTGGTGGTCGAGGACACCTCGACCACCGGCGGCTCGCCGCTGACCGCCGTGGAGGCGGTCCGCGAGGCCGGCGGCGAGGTCGTGGCCGTGGCCGTGATCGTGGAGCGCGGTGCGGCCCCGGCGATTGCCGAGGCCGGTCTCCCGTACGTCCACGTCTACTCGGTCGCCGATCTGGACCTGGCCTGACCTGCGGTTTCTTTCAGGGGTGGGGTGTTTCACGTGAAACACCCCACCCCTTTCGCATGCCCGCGCCCGGCCGCCGGGGAGCGCGGCCCATGGGCCGGGTGGAGCCGGAGCGAGAGTCTGGGAAGATGGGGGCGACGATGACGTCGCCCCCAGGTCAGGGAACCAGCACGCACACCCGCATATCCCAAGGAGCGGTCAGATGCCCATCGCAACCCCCGAGGTCTACGCCGAGATGCTCGACCGGGCGAAGGCGGGGAAGTTCGCCTACCCGGCCATCAATGTGACGTCGACCCAGACCCTGCACGCGGCGCTGCGCGGCTTCGCCGAGGCGGAGAGCGACGGCATCGTCCAGATCTCCACCGGTGGGGCCGAGTTCCTGGGCGGCCAGTACAACAAGGACATGGTCACCGGCGCCGTGGCCCTGGCCGAGTTCGCCCACATCGTCGCCGCCAAGTACGGCATCTCGGTCGCGCTGCACACCGACCACTGCCCGAAGGACAAGCTGGACGGCTATGTGCGTCCGCTGCTCGACATCTCCGCCGAGCGCGTCGCCCGGGGCGAGAACCCGCTGTTCCAGAGCCACATGTGGGACGGTTCGGCCGAGACCCTGACCGACAACCTGGCCATCGGCCAGGAGCTGCTGGCCAAGGCCGCCGCCGCCAGGATCATCCTCGAGGTCGAGATCACCCCGACCGGCGGCGAGGAGGACGGCGTCTCGCACGAGATCAACGACGAGCTGTACACCACCGTCGACGACGCGCTGCGCACCGCCGAGGCGCTCGGCCTGGGCGAGAAGGGCCGCTACCTGCTGGCCGCCTCCTTCGGCAACGTCCACGGCGTCTACAAGCCGGGCAACGTCGTGCTCCGCCCCGAGCTGCTGAAGGACCTCCAGGAGGGCGTCGCCGCCAAGTACGGCAAGCCCGCCGGCAGCCAGCCCTTCGACTTCGTCTTCCACGGCGGCTCCGGCTCCACCGAGCAGGAGATCGCCACCGCGCTGGAGAACGGCGTCGTGAAGATGAACCTCGACACCGACACCCAGTACGCCTTCACCCGTCCGATCGTGGACCACCTGTTCCGCAACTACGACGGTGTGCTGAAGGTCGACGGCGAGGTCGGCAACAAGAAGGCCTACGACCCGCGCAGCTGGGGCAAGTCCGCCGAGGCGGGCATGGCCGCGCGCGTCACGGAGGCCTGTGCCAACCTGCGTTCCACCGGTACCAAGCTGAAGTAGCAGCTGGTACGAAGTGCTGTGGTGGGCCCGGTATCCCGTGGGGTGCCGGGCCCACGGCATGTCCGACAGACACACACATACGTCATCCGTGGAGGGGTCGCTGTGGGTTCCAGCGCGCGCTATGACTTCGATGCCGTCGTCGACCGCCGGGGCACCTGGTGCGTCCAGTGGGACGGGGTCGCCGACCGGTTCGGGGTGGACGGGCTGCTGCCGTTCACCATCTCCGACATGGACTTCCGGACCGCCCCGCAGGTCCTGGACGCGCTGCGCTCCCGCCTCGACCACGGGGTGTTCGGCTACACGGACTGGCGGCAGGACGACTTCCGCTCGGCGATAGCCCACTGGTACGCGACCCGGCACGGCACGGAGGTGGACACGGGGCAGCTGGTGTACGGGCCCTCGGTGCTCAGCCAGCTCTCGCAGCTGCTCCAGATGTGGACCGCGGAGGGGGAGGGCGTGGTCGTCCACACCCCCACGTACGACGGTTTCCGCAAGGCGGTCACCGGGCTGCGGCGGGAGCTGCGCGGGGTGCCGGTGGGGGACGGGGACGCGCTGGAGCGCGAGCTGGCCCGCCCCGACAGCAAGGTCCTGGTGCTGTGCTCGCCGCACAACCCGACCGGCCGGGTGTGGACGGAGGACGAGCTGCGCGGCTTCGCGTCGCTGGCCGCCCGGCACGGGGTCGCCGTGATCAGCGACGAGATACACGCGGACTTCGTGCACAGCGGGCGAATACACGTGCCGTGGACGCGGGTGGCGGGCGCCACCCGCTGGGCGCTGGTCACCTCCGCGTCGAAGGCGTTCAACTTCCCGGCCCTGACCGGTTCGTACGGGCTGGTCGGCGACCCGGCCGACCGGGCGGAGTTCCTGCGGCGGATGGAGACCGCCGAGGGGCTGGCCTCCCCGGCGGTGCTGTCGCTGACCGCGCACATCGCCGCGTACCGGGAGTCGGCGCAATGGCTGGACGAGGCCCGGGAGTACGTCGCCGGGAACCTGGAGCTGGTCGCGCGGCGGCTGGGCGAGGAGCTTCCCGAGCTGGGCTGGCGGCCCCCGCAGGCCGGTTACCTGGCGTGGATCGACCTGCGCCCGGCGGGCGTCGAGGGCGACGCGGAGCTCCAGCGGGTACTGATCGAGCGGGAGAGGGTCGCGGTGATGCCCGGCGGGGTGTACGGCGCGGAGGGCTTCGTACGGCTGAACGTGGGGTGCCCGCGCGCCAAGGCCGCCGCCGGGGTGGAGGCGCTGATCCGGGGCGTGCGGGCGGTGACGGGCCGGACGGCGCGGGGCGTGGCGGGGTAGGGCGGGGCGGCATCGGACATGTCGGCGCGGAGCGTGTCGGCGCAGGGCGCACCGGAGTACGACGGGACGGCGCGGGACGTGTCGGCGCAGGGCGCACCGGCGTAGGACCTGGCGGCGAATCGCCGTTCCGATGGCACGGGCGGGGCGGAACGGGGATGCTGCTCGTATGTCTGACGCAGCCGGGCCGGGGGCCATCCGTGTCGCCTCCGCCGCGGGACGCCGGGTGGTCCTCACCACCGTCCTCGGCTCCAGCATGGTCATGCTGGACTCCACCGTCATCAACGTCGCCCTGCCCCGGATCGGCAAGGACCTCGGCACCGACCTGGCCGCCCTCCAGTGGACCGTCAACGCGTACATGCTCACCCTCGCCGGGCTGATCCTCCTCGGCGGCTCCCTGGGCGACCGGTACGGGCGGCGGCGGGTCTTCGTCGTCGGCGTCGTCTGGTTCGCCGCCGCCTCCGCGCTGTGCGGCCTGGCCCCGAACGCCGCCGTCCTGATCGCCGCCCGCGCTCTCCAGGGCGTCGGCGGGGCCCTGCTCACCCCCGGTTCGCTGGCCCTGATCCAGGCGAGCTTCCACCCCGACGACCGGGCCCGCGCGGTCGGGCTGTGGTCGGGGCTCGGCGGGGTCGGGGCCGCCGTCGGGCCGTTCGTCGGCGGCTGGCTCGTCGACGGGCCGGGCTGGCGGTGGGTGTTCCTGCTCAACGTGCCGCTCGCCGCGGTCTGCGTGCCGGTGGCGCTGCGCCACGTACCGGAGTCGCGTGATCCGCACGCACGCGGGCGGTTCGACGTGCTGGGTGCCGTGCTCGCGGCGCTCGCCCTCGCCCTGGTGACCTACGCCCTGATCGAGGCGCCGGGGCAGGGGGCCTCCGGGACGGTGATCGGGGCGGCCGTCGGCGGCGTCCTGCTCGGGGCGGTCTTCGTACGGGTGGAGCGCACCCGGGCGGAGCCGATGCTGCCGCCCTCGGTCTTCGAGTCCCGGCAGTTCACCGCCGTCAACGTCATCACCCTCTGTGTGTACGCGGCGCTCGGCGGCTACTTCTTCCTGGCCGCGATCCAGCTCCAGGTGGTGGCCGGGTACTCGGCGCTCGGCGCGGGTACGGCGCTGCTGCCGTCGACCGTGCTGATGCTGCTCTTCTCGGCCGCCTCGGGCGAGCTCGGGCAGCGCATCGGGCCCCGCATCCCGCTCACCGTCGGGCCGCTGATCGCCGCCGCGGGCATGCTGCTGATGCTGCGGATCGGGCCCGGGTCGGCTTCCGTCCCCGGCTACCTCGCCGACGTCCTTCCGGCGGTCGCGGTGCTCGGCGTCGGGCTGGTCACCCTGGTCGCCCCGCTCACCGCGACCGTGCTGGCCTCCGTGGACACCGCGCGGGCCGGACTCGCCAGCGGGATCAACAACGCGGCCGCCCGCGCCGCCGGGCTGATCGCGGTGGCCGCGCTGCCGCTGCTCGCGGGGATGGGTCCGGAGGCGTACCGGAACGCCGACGAGTTCGCCGCGACCTTCCACCGGGCGATGCCGATGTGCGCCGGGCTGCTCGTGCTGGGGGCGGGGATCGCCTGGGCGACGGTGCGTACGCCCGCTCCCGCGGCCGAGGAGCGGGCGCGGCCCGAATGCGCGGTGCACTGCGGGATCGCCGCCCCGCCCCTGGAACCCACGCCCGAGGAGGACGGGCGGGGGGACGGACCGGGCGGCGGGCGGGAGGACGCGGGGAAGGCGGAGGACGGGACCGGCTGACCGCCGCCGACCGCCGGGTACCCCGGCACGCATGTGCCAGGCACACTTGAACCCATGTCGATCCACGAGAACCTGCTCGGGGGCCCGCCCCCGACCCACCTGCCCGACGACCCGGAGCCGCGCGAGCTGCTCGCGAACGGCACGGCCCCCGCCGACGTCGCCGCGAAGTACCCGACCTCCTCCCTGGCCTGGGCGCAGCTCGCGGACGAGGCGTTCGAGGGCGGCCGCACCGTCGAGTCGTACGCCTACGCCCGCACCGGCTACCACCGCGGGCTCGACGCGCTGCGCCGGGCCGGCTGGAAGGGCCATGGCCCGGTGCCCTTCGAGCACGAGCCGAACCGCGGCTTCCTGCGCGCCCTGCACGCCCTGGCGCGGGCCGCCCGCGAGATCGGCGAGCAGGAGGAGTACGAGCGCTGCACGGCCTTCCTGCGCGACTCCTCGCCGACCGCCGCCGAGACCCTCGGCTAGCCGGGCCCGGCCGGTAGGTACTGCCAGGAGGTATCGCCGGTAGGCACTGCCGTTCAACGGACCCCGTGGGGAGCGGTTGCCCACGGGGTCCGTGTTGTTCGTAGGATGCCAACAGGGGACCGGAGCTCCATCACCTCACGGAAGGGGCGGACCGCTACCCGGAAGCTTGTGTCGAGGAGACAGCGATGTCGACGATCCACCCCGACCCCGAAGCCACCGGTGCGGAGACCCCGCACCTCGACTTCGCGGGAACGACTCCGTACGAGGACTACGTCCAGGCGGATGTCCTGACCCACCTCCAGCACCCCCGCTCCGACGATCCGGGCGAGATGGTGTTCCTGGTCACGACCCAGGTCATGGAACTGTGGTTCACCGTCATAGTCCACGAGTGGGAGACCGCCGCGCACGCCCTGCGCGAGGACCGGCTGACCGTGGCGCGCGACGCGCTCAAGCGGTCCGTGCGGGAGCTGGAGGCGCTCAACGCCTCCTGGACCCCGCTGGCCCAGCTCACCCCCGCCCAGTTCAACTCCTACCGCGGCGCCCTCGGCGAGGGCTCCGGGTTCCAGTCGGCGATGTACCGGCGGATGGAGTTCCTGCTGGGCGACAAGTCCGCGTCCATGCTGGTGCCGCACCGCGGCGCCCCCCGGGTCCACGCCGAGCTGGAGAAGGCGCTGGCCGAGCCGGGCCTGTACGACGAGACGCTCGCCCTGCTCGCCCGGCGCGGCTTCCCCGTGCCGAAGGACGTGCTCACCCGCGACCTGACCCGCAGGTACGAGCCGTCCCCCGAGGTCGAGGCCGTGTGGGCGGAGATCTACGCCGAGCCCGAACGCCACGAGGACCTGGTCCGCTTCGGCGAGGCGCTCACCGACGTCGGCGAGCTGGTGTGGCGCTGGCGCAACGACCACCTGGTCGCCACCCGGCGGGCGATGGGCTCGAAGACCGGCACGGGCGGCTCCGCCGGGGTCGCCTGGCTGGAGAAGCGGGCCACGAAGAACGTCTTCCCCGAGCTGTGGACGGCGCGCAGCCATGTCTGACAGCTCCTTCGCCGCGCGGGCCGCCGCGCTCGACGCCGCCGACCGGCTCGCCGGTGCGCGGAAACTGTTCGTCCTCGACGACACCGTCTACCTCGACGGCAACTCGCTCGGCGCGCTGCCCGCCCACGTACCCGCCCGGGTGCAGGAGGTCCTCACCCGGGAGTGGGGCGAGCTGCGCATCCGCTCCTGGGACGAGAGCGGCTGGTGGACCGCGCCGGAGCGGATCGGCGACCGGATCGCCCCGCTCGTCGGGGCCGCCGCCGGACAGATCGTCGTCTCCGACTCGACCAGCGTGAACGTCTTCAAGGCCGTCGTCGCCGCGACCCGGCTGGCCCCGGAGGGCCGCGACGAGATCCTGGTGGACGCGACGACCTTCCCGACGGACGGGTACATCGCCGCCTCCGCGGCCCGGATGACCGGTCACCGGCTCGTCCCGGTCGCCCCCGCCGACGTCCCCGGGGCACTCGGCCCCCGTACCGCGGCCGTGCTCCTCAACCACGTCGACTACCGCACCGGCAGGCTCCACGACCTGCCCGGGCTGACCGCCGCCACGCACGCGGCGGGCGCGATCGCCGTCTGGGACCTGTGCCACAGCGCGGGCGCCCTGCCGGTCGGGCTGGACGCGCACGCGGTGGACCTGGCGGTCGGCTGCACGTACAAGTACCTGAACGGCGGGCCCGGTTCGCCCGCCTATCTGTACGTCGCCGAGCGCCATCAGGCGGTGTTCGACTCGCCGCTGCCGGGGTGGACCTCGCATGCCGACCCGTTCGGCATGACGGCCGCGTACGCCCCGGCCGACGGCGCGGTGCGGGGCCGGGTCGGCACTCCGGACATCCTCTCCATGCTGGCGCTCGAAGCCTCGCTCGAGGTGTGGGACGGGGTGTCGGTCGAGGACGTGCGGGCCAAGTCGCTGGCGCTGACGGATTTCTTCCTGGAGTGCGTCGCCGCGTACGTGCCGCAGGGCCGGGTCGACTCGGTGACCCCGGCCGCGCACGCGGAGCGCGGCAGTCAGGTCGCGTTGCGCTGCGCGGAGGCGGAGCCGGTGATGGCCGAGCTGATCGCGCGGGGCGTCGTCGGGGACCTGCGCCGCCCCGACGTGCTGCGATTCGGGTTCACCCCGCTGTACGTCGGGTTCGCGGACGTGGAGCGGGCGGCGCGGGTGCTGGCCGAGGTGCTGGACGGCGTACCGGCGGCGGCGTAGAGCGGCGGGCGCCGTGCGGGGACGGGAACCTTGTGTGCTGGTACCGTCCCCGCAGGTCGGGCCGGTTCGGGCTCAGCTACCGGAGGTTGGGGCAGCATGTCGGATTCCGCCGCGCGCGATCGGGACGCCGCCGAGGCCGAGTCGGCCTTCTCGCATCCACCGGTCGCCCCCGACGCCTGCGCCGCCTACGGCGACCACCCCGACCAGCTGGTCGACTTCTACGCCCCGCGCGACGGGCGGACCGGGGCGCCGGTCGTGGTCGTGCTGCACGGCGGGGCGTGGCGGGCGCCGTACGACCGCGGCCATGTGTCGCCGTTCGCGGACTTCCTGGCCCGTCGCGGGTTCGCCGTCGCGAGCGTCGAGTACCGGCGCGGGGGCGGGATTCCGGGGCAGCGGGGCACGGAACCGGTCGCGGGGCGCTGGCCGGAGACCCTCGACGACGTCGCCGCGGCGATGGACGCGCTGCCGTCGCTGCTGGCCCGGGAACTCCCGGCCGCCGACGTCCGGCGGACCGTCGTCACCGGGCACTCGGCGGGCGGGCACCTGGCGCTGTGGGCCGCCGCCCGGCACGTACTGCCCGCTGGGTCGCCGTGGCGGCTGCCCGGGCCGCCGGAGCTGCGGGGGGTCGTCGCGCTCGCCCCGATCGCGGACTTCACCACGTCCGTCGCGCTGGACGTGTGTTCCGGGGCGGTCGGCCAGTTCCTCGGCGGCGGGGCGGAGTTCGAGGAGCGGGCCCGCCACACCGACCCGGCCGTGCTGCTGCCCACCGGCATCGCGACCACCGTGGTGCAGGGCACCAGGGACACCGATGTGCCGCCGGCGGTCGCGGAGGCGTACGTCGACGCGGCGGCGCGGGCCGGCGAGACGGTGGGGCTGACGCTGCTGCCCGACGTCGGCCACTTCCCGCTGATCGATCCGGCGGCGGACGCCTGCGCGGTGGTGGCGGAGGAGATCGCCCAACTCGCCTGGTGAGCGGGGGCACGGGCGGGGCGCGTGGGGTTCGGGCGACGTGCGCGGGGGGTGTGCTTCCGCTTCGCGTCGGCGGAACGGACGGCTGCGGAGGCGCGGGTAGTACTTGCGACGGACGGCCCGGAATCCGTATCACTGCGGACGACCGGGCCCCGGGCCGCCGCCTACCGTGGTGGCGTGACCGAGACCAAGAGCAGAAGCCCGGAGTACCGGATGGCCGCGGGGGCGATGGGCGGCCTCCGGCAGGCCCTCTTCCACGACGCGTTCGCGTACCGCCCCATGGCCCCGCTGCGGGAGGACGGGCCGGTGATCCGCCACCTGCCCCGGCGGATGCGGGACCGCGCCGTGTGGACCCCGCACGCGCTGGTGGCGCTGACCGCGCTCGCGGTCTTCCTGGCCGGGATGTCCCGGTCGAACTTCCCGATCACCCAGCTGCTCACGCTGCTCCCGGCCGTCGCCGTGGCGATGACGCTGATCAGGCCGGTCGGGGCGTTCTGGGTTTCGCTCGCGATGACCCCGGTGACCGCGTTCTTCGGCGACCACGAGTGGCCCTGGGGGCCGACCACCTTCTTCGCGCACCTCGTCGTGCTCGTCGTGGTCGCCGCCCGGACCCGGCCGCGTACCGCGGCCTGGATGTGGGGCCTGACGATGCTGCTCGGCACGTTCATGGAGAACCTGGTCTGGCGGCCCGGCACCACCACCGTCGCCATGGGCGTGGTCTCGGCGTTCGCCCTGCTCGTGGTCGCCCTGGTGCAGACCCGGCGGGACGCGGAGCGCGAGGTGACCGTGCAGCGCACCGTGACCGCCGTCGAACGCGACCGGCGCACCCTCCTGGAGGAGCGCACCACCATCGCCCGGGAGCTGCACGACGTGGTCGCCCACCACATGTCGGTCGTCGCGATCCAGGCCGAGGCCGCACCGTACCGGGTGGAGAACCCGCCGCCCGAGCTGGAACAGGCCTTCGCCACGATCCGGGAGAACGCCGTCGCCGCCCTCACCGAGCTGCGCCGGGTCCTCGGCGTCGTACGGGCCGAGGACTACCAGGCCCCGGACGCCCCGCAGCCCACCCTCGCCCAGCTCGACGGGCTCCTCGCCAATGTGCGCGAGGCGGGCCTGGAGACCGAGAAGACGATCACCGGCGCGGTACGGGAACTGCCGCAGGGCGTCGAGCTGTCGGCGTACCGGATCATCCAGGAGGCCCTCAGCAACACGCTGCGGCACGCGCCAGGGGCCGGCGCCCGGGTGGAGATCGGCTATGTGCTGGGCGGGGTCGGGCTGCGCATCGTCAACGGGCCGCCGACCGGGCCGGTGCAGCCCTCGCAGGGCGCCGGGCACGGGATCACGGGGATGCGGGAGCGGGTCGCGATGCTGAACGGGGAGATGACGGCCGGGGCGACCGGCGAGGGCGGTTACGAGATAGCCGCGTTCATCCCCGTGCAGGGCGGGCCCGAGCCGCGGGAGCAGGACGGGACGCCCACGGTGGTGCTCGACAAGACGGGCCCGGCGTCGGCGGGCGCGGCGAACGGCGCGGCGGCGGGACGGGCGGGCACGGCATGAGCGGCACCGCGGGCGTCCCGTCCTCCTCGTCACCCTCATCCTCATCCTCTTCGTCCTCCTCGTTCTCTTCATCCTCCTCGTCCGTCAATCCGCCGATCCGGGTGCTGATCGTGGACGACCAGATGATGGTCCGCGAGGGCTTCTCGGTGCTGCTCAACGCCATGCCGGGGATCGAGGTCGTCGGCGAGGCGGTCGACGGGCGGCAGGCCATCGCACAGGTCGCGGCGCTCCGCCCCGACGTGGTCCTGATGGACATCCGGATGCCGGAACTGAACGGCATCGAGGCCACCCGCGAGATCGTCGCCGCCGACGCGGACGCCAAGGTCCTGGTGCTGACCACCTTCGACCTCGACGAGTACGTCTACCAGGCGCTGCGCGCCGGAGCGTCCGGCTTCCTCCTCAAGGACGCCTCCGCGCGCCAGCTCGCCGACGGGGTACGGGTGGTGGCGGCCGGGGAGGCGCTGCTCGCCCCGACCGTCACCAAGCGGCTGATCAACGAGTTCTCGAAGCTCGCGGAGGCGCCGCGCTCACCGGCGCTGGCCCGGGTCGGCGACCTCACGGAGCGCGAGACCGAGGTGCTGGTCCTCATCGCGCAGGGCCGGTCCAACGCCGAGATCGCCTCGTACCTGGTGGTCGCGGAATCCACCATCAAGACGCATGTGAGCCGCATCCTGGTGAAGCTGGGGCTGCGGGACCGCACCCAGGCGGCCGTCTTCGCGTACGAGGCCCGGCTGGTCACCCCGTCCTGAACCCGGACCGGGGCCGAACGCGAACGGAGGGCCGGGGCCACCGCGAGCCGGGGCCACCGCGAGCCGGGGCCCGAGCCGAGCCGAGCCGCGTCGGACGTACGGGTCGGTCCCTCGGTATCCGCCGGGGCCCCGGGGCGGGTGGTCGGCCCCGGCGGGGTGCGGTTAGCGTCCGGGCATGCACCCTTCTCCCCGTTCCGTCGCCGATGCCCCCTTCGACCCCTGGTCCCCGGCCTTCGTGGCCGACCCGTATCCCGCCTACGCCGCGCTGCGCGCCACCGGCCGGGTGCACCGTTTCGAGCCGACCGACCAGTGGCTCGTCCCGCACTACGCCGATGTGTCCGCGCTGCTGCGCGACCGGAGGCTGGGGCGTACGTATCTGCACCGCTTCACCCACGAGGAGTTCGGCCGCACCCCGCCGCCCGCCGCGCACGAGCCCTTCCACACCCTGAACGGGCAGGGGCTCCTCGATCTGGAGGCCCCCGACCACACCCGTATCCGGCGACTGGTCTCCAAGGCGTTCACCCCGCGTACGGTCGAAGGGCTCGTCCCGACCGTACGGCGGCTGGCGGCCGAACTGGTCGATTCCTTCGTCGAGGCGGGCGGCGGCGATCTGCTCACGGCCGTCGCCGAACCGCTGCCGGTGGCCGTCATCGCCGAGATGCTCGGCGTCCCGGAGTCCGACCGGGGCCTGCTGCGGCCCTGGTCGGCGGCGATCGTCGGGATGTTCGAGCTGAACCCGTCCGAGGAGACCGCCCGCGCCGCCGTCCGCGCCTCGCTCGACTTCTCCGCGTACCTGCGCGAGCTGATCGCGCAGCGGCGCGAGAACCCCGGTACGGATCTGATCTCCGCGCTCATCGCCGCCCACGACGAGGGCGAGCGGCTGACCGAGCAGGAGATGATCTCCACCTGCGTGCTGCTGCTGAACGCCGGGCACGAGGCGACCGTCAACACCACAGTGAACGGCTGGTGGACGCTGCTGCGTCACCCCGAGCAGCTGGCCGCCCTGCGCGCCGACCACGGTCTGCTGCCGACGGCGATCGAGGAACTGATGCGCTACGACACCCCCTTGCAGATGTTCGAACGCTGGGTGCTGGACGACATCGAGATCGACGGCACGGTCATTCCGCGCGGCTCGGAGGTGGCCCTGCTCTTCGGTTCGGCCAACCGCGACCCCGCTCGCTTCACCGACCCCGACACCCTGGACCTGGCCCGCCGGGACAACCCGCACATCACCTTCGGGGCGGGCATCCACTTCTGCCTGGGCGCCCCGCTGGCCCGGGTCGAGCTGGCCGCGTCCTTCGGGGAGCTGCTGCGCCGCGCCCCGGGTCTGCGCCTGGCCGCCGAGCCGGAGTGGAACCCGGGCTACGTGATCAGGGGCCCGAAGGAACTCCGCGTCGAACTGTGACGTGACGTGACGCACGGGCGGCCGGGGCCGGGGCTCCGGCGCCCCGGCCTGCCCGTCCTGACGGACCCCGTTCTGAGTGACCCTGTTCTGATGGCCCCCGCCCTGACCGGCCCCGCTTTCAGCATCCGGGACCGCAGGCCAGTGGCGGGCCCTCCAGCACGTCGAAGGCCACCCCGAATCCGGCGAGGGCCGCGAGCGCCGCCGCGGCCCCGGCCGCCCGCCGCCACTTCCGCCCCGCGAGGGCGACGAGGGTGAGCCCGGCCGCGACGCCGCCGAACGTCATGACCGGGAGCCCGAGCCACAGCACGTTCCACTCCTTGGCGCCCTCGAAGCCGCTGAGGAGGCCGTGCCTGCCGTACGGCGCCCAGGCCAGCATTCCGGCGATCCCGCCCGCGGCGACGGTCAGACATCCGGCGAGACCACGGAATGCTTCGCTTCGGTTCTCCATGGACAGGGTGACGCGGGGGAACCCCGGCGAGGTTGCACCCGCCGAGGTGCCCGGCCCGCCCCGCCCCGCCCCTGCCCGGCAGGGCAGGACCGGACCCGACCCGGCTCAGTTCAGTTCAGTACGTCGCGTCTGCGCAGGGCCGCCGCCCCCGCCCCGACCAGGGCCACCGCGACGGCGGTGAGCGCGAGCACCGGCCCCCACGCCATTCCCGCACCGCCCGGCAGCCTCGGCAGGTGCGTGAACGGGGACAGGTCCATCACCGGTTGCGGCAGGCCGAGCGCGGGCCCGAGCCATCCCAGCGCCAGGCAGACCCCGGCGACCGCCCAGGCCGCCACCGCCGCCTTCGGCGCCGCCCCGTACAGCAGGACCGCCACCCCGCCCAGCAGCCAGACCGCCGGGAGCTGCACCAGCGCCGCACCCAGCACCGCCGGGAGGCCGTGGCCGTAGCCCGCCGCGAGGCCGAGCCCCCCGACCGTCATCAGCAGGGCCGCGCCGCCGAAGGCGATGACCAGATGACCGGCCGCCCAGCCCGTCCGGCCGACCCCGCCCGCCAGCACCGGCTCGGCGCGCCCGGCGGTCTCCTCGCCGTGCAGCCGCAGCACCGACGCGACGATGTACAGCGACGCGACCATCCCGAGCATCGAGACCATCGCGGCGAGGAACGCGTCGGTCAGGCCGGACTGTCCGCCCATCCGCTCGATGATCTCCCTGGTCCGCTCGTTGTCGCCGACGAGATCGGCCGCCCCGTCGGCCAGCCCGCCGAACGCGGTACCGACCACGGCGAAACAGAGCGCCCACCCGGTCAGCGCCCCGCGCTGGAGCCGCAGCGCGAGGCCCCACGCCGTGCGGATCCGTCCCCGCGCCGGCCCCGGTCTCGTCGCCAGGAAGCTCATGCCGAGGTCGCGCCGCCCGGCCAGGACGTAGGCGAGGGCGGCCTGGCCCGCGACCGCCGCCGCGAACAGGAGCAGCACCCACCAGCGCTCGTCCCCGTACGCCCGGACGTTCTCCGCCCAGCCGATGGGGGAGAGCCAGGTCGGCGTGGACGAGCCGTCGTCCGCCGCCGAGTCGCCCGCCGCCTTCAGGACGAACGCGGCACCGATCACCGCCGCCGTGAGCCCCTTGGCCAGACGGGCGCTCTCGGTGAGCTGAGCGGCGATCGCGGCCGTGCAGGCGAACAGCGCGCCGGTCCCGGCGACCGCCAGCGCCAGTGCCACCGCCCCGGCCCCGCCCGCCCCGGAACCCGCCAGGCCCGCCGCGATCACCAGCGCCAGCGCCGCGTCGGCGATCAGCGCGGTGAGGAGCGCGGCGGTCAGCGGGGCGCGGCGCCCCACCATCGCGGCGGAGAGCATCTCCTGACGGCCGGTCTCCTCTTCCTCCCGGGTGTGCCGGACGACGACGATCAGGCTCATCACGGCTGCCAGCACCGCCCCGAGCGAGGCCATCCGCCAGCTCACCAGCCCGCCGAGCGAGTCGTCGAAGACCGGTCCGTACATCGCCCGGAGCGAGCTGTTCGCGTTCATCGACGCGGCGAGGTCGGCGCGCCGGGCGGCGGTGTCGTACAGCGAGTCGATCGAACCGGCGACGGAGGAGAAGGAGCCGCCGAGCGCCAGCACCCAGACCGGCAGCATGATCCGGTCGCGCCGCAGGGCGAGCCGCAGCAGCGTCCCCGTCCCGGCGAACCGGCGGGTACCGGCACCGCTTCGGTGCCCGCTCCGGCTTCCCGCGCCGACCGGGGCGGTCGTCGTGGTCACGGTGCTCATCGCGCGGTCACCTCCTCGGGGGCCTCCCCGGGGGCGTCCGCCGCGTAGTGGCGCAGGAAGAGCTGCTCCAGCGTGGGCGGGGTGCTCGTCAGCGTCCGTACGCCGGAGGCGGTGAGCGCCCGCAGCACGCCGTCCAGCTTGTCCGTGTCGACCTGGAGGCTGACCCGGAGCCCCTGGACGTCCAGGTCGTGGACCCCGGGCAGCCGGGTCAGCCCGTCGGGCGCACCGGCCAGTTCGGCCGTGATGCTCGTCCGCGTGAGGTGGCGCAGCTCGGCCAGCGAACCGGTCTCCACCGTCCGCCCCTGGCGGATGATGCTGACCCGGTCGCAGAGCGTCTCGACCTCGCTGAGGATGTGGCTGGAGAGCAGCACCGTGCGCCCGCGCGTCCGCTCCTCGGCGACGCACTCCTGGAAGACCTCCTCCATCAGCGGGTCGAGCCCGCTGGTGGGCTCGTCCAGGATCAGCAGGTCCACGTCGGAGGCGAACGCGGCGACCAGGGCGACCTTCTGGCGGTTGCCCTTGGAGTACGTCCGGCCCTTCTTGGTCGGGTCCAGCTCGAAGCGGTCGATCAGTTCGGCCCGCCGCGCCGCGTCCAGCCCGCCGCGCAGGCTGCCGTACAGATCGATCACCTCGCCGCCGGAGAGGTTGCGCCACAGCGTGACGTCCCCCGGGACGTACGCGATTCTGCGGTGCAGCTCCACCGCGTCCCGCCACGGGTCGCGGCCGAGCAGCTGGGCGGCGCCGGAATCGGCCCGGAGCAGACCCAGCAGCACCCGGATGGTGGTGGACTTCCCCGAGCCGTTGGGGCCGAGGAAGCCGTGGACCTCGCCGGTCTCGACCGCGAGGTCGAGGCCGTCCAGCGCATGTGTCCGGCCGAACGACTTGTGCAGTCCGGCCACCGTGATCGCCCTAGTCATGTTTCCGAACGTACGCTACTTTCACAAATTTGTGAAGTTAAGGAAGCGTATAAAGTTGATGTCATGGCGGGAGCCGGAGGAACAGGGGAGACGATCGGTTCATGACCAGCGAGACCGAGCAGAAGACACAGGCGGGGCCCGAGCGGAAGACGCAGCCGGGGCCCGAGCGGGGGACACATGCGGGGTCCGGGCGGGATCGTGACGCGGAGGCCGTGTCACGGTTCGTGGAGCGGTTCGCGGCAGAGATGACCGAGGCGGGGATGCAGCGGATGGCGTCCCGGGTCTTCGCCGCGCTCCTCGCGGACGACGACGGGTCCCTGACCTCGGCCGAACTGGCCCTCGCGCTGCAGATCAGCCCGGCCGCCGTGTCCGGGGCGGTGAATTACCTGACGCAGGTCGGCATGGTCGGGCGCGAGCGCGAGCCGGGTTCGCGCCGCGACCGGTACCGCCTGCACGACGAGGTCTGGTACACCACCTTCGCCAACCGGGACCGGGTGCTGACCCGCTGGGAGAGCGCGCTCAGGGACGGCGTCCGGGTCCTGGGCGAGGACACCCCGGCGGGTTCCCGGCTCGCCGAGACCGTGGCGTTCTTCGAGTTCCTCCAGGCGGAGCTGGGCGGGATGATGGAGCGCTGGCGCGAGCACCGCAAGACACTCGGCCTCCCGCCCCGCGAGGGGGGCGTGACCGGCTGAGCCGTCACCTCGCGCCCGCTCCCGCCCCGCGCGAGCGGCTGAGCCGTCACTGCGTCCCTGCTCACGCCCCGCCCCCGCCCCCGCTCCGCGAGGGGCACGCGACCGGCCGAGGCTCCGGCGCGCTGCTGCTCCCGCCGCCCGCCCGTCCCCGCCTCACCGCTCCCCGGCCGGCAGCATCAGCCCCCAGGCCCCTTCCCGTACCGTCCAGGTCCGTGTCCGGACCGGGCCGCCGACCTGTATGTCCGCCCGGTAGCGGAAGTCGGCGCCCGAGACCGTCACGGCCTTCGCCTCCGTCGTCTCCGGAGCGGCCGACGGCGGCCGGATCACCACCTCGGCGAGCCCCCCGCCGCCCCGCGACGTCACGGTCACCGACTCGACCGGCCGGTCCAGTCCGTTCAGCAGGGCCCCGTCCGCCTCGACCCGCAGCCGGTGCACGGGCGGCGGGGCGGCGGGCGCCGCCGGGGCCGGGTGCACCAGCGTGCGCACCAGGTTGCGGCAGGTGTCCCAGACGGCGGTGACCCCGGTGTGCGCGGCCGCCACGTCCGGCAGGACGTTCGGGGCCGGGATGCGCAGCGCGTCCAGCACCACCCCGTCGCTGTCGTCCACCAGCAGGTCCAGCCGCCGCACGGCGCCGTCCAGCGCGGCGCGGGCCGCCGCCACCGCGCTCCGGGGCACCCCGAGCGCGTGCGCCAGCTCCAGCGTGCCGGCGTGGCCCACCGGGACCAGCGCGAGCGCGCCGCCGGCCGGCTCGCGCTCCCGGTGCAGCTGGGCCACGGCCCGCCGCAGCGCGCGGTCGTCGCCGACCACCACCGGCCGCCGGCCACCCCGACGGGCGAGCGCGCGGGCAAATTCCTCGGGCCCGTCGGGCAGGCAGATCTTGGCGTGCGAACCGGCGCTCAGGACGTCCTTCGCGATACGTACGGACTCGCCGTCGGTCCGGCGGGCGACCGGGTCGATGACCACCAGCAGCTGGTGCGCACCGTCGCCGGGGGGCTGGGCAGCCGACACCTCGGTCCTTCCTCGGGTAGCATCTTGGTGCAAGAGCCCCTTGCGCTATTGCGCCAGGGGCTTCGTCTATTCCGGGGCAACCGGTTCGACGGTTCAGGCCGTGTCGTACATCGTCGTACGGCATGTACGACATTCACGTACGCCCCCTGACCTTGGACATGCCCCGCCCGGAAGGGGTGTACGCCTGTGCCCGCACTTGTGCTGCTCGGTGCTCAGTGGGGTGACGAGGGCAAGGGAAAGGCCACCGACCTCCTCGGTGGATCCGTGGACTACGTGGTGCGCTACCAGGGCGGCAACAACGCCGGTCATACGGTGGTGGTCGGTGACCAGAAGTACGCACTGCATCTCCTCCCCTCCGGAATCCTTTCGCCGGGTTGTACCCCGGTCATCGGAAACGGTGTCGTCGTCGACCCGGCCGTCCTGCTTTCCGAGCTGAGTGGGCTGAACGATCGAGGCGTGGACACGTCCAAGCTTCTGATCAGCGGCAACGCCCATTTGATCACTCCGTACAACGTCACCGTCGACAAGGTGACGGAACGGTTCCTCGGCAAGCGGAAGATCGGTACGACCGGCCGCGGCATCGGCCCGACCTACGCCGACAAGATCAACCGCGTGGGCATCCGCGTCCAGGACCTCTACGACGAGTCCATCCTGGAGCAGAAGGTCGAGGCGGCGCTGGAGCAGAAGAACCAGCTGCTCGCCAAGGTCTTCAACCGGCGCGCGATCGAGTCCGGCCGGATCGTCGAGGAGATGCTCCAGTACGCGGACCGGATCAAGCCCTACGTCGCCGACACGACGCTGATCCTGAACGACGCCATCGACGCGGGGAAGGTCGTCCTCTTCGAGGGCGGTCAGGGCACGCTGCTCGACGTCGACCACGGCACGTACCCCTTCGTCACCTCCTCGAACCCGACCGCGGGCGGCGCCTGCACCGGCGCCGGGGTCGGCCCGACGAAGATCAGCCGGGTCATCGGCATCCTCAAGGCGTACACCACCCGCGTCGGCGCCGGCCCGTTCCCCACGGAGCTGCACGACGGGGACGGCGAGGCGCTGCGCCGCATCGGCGGCGAGCGCGGTGTCACCACCGGCCGTGACCGTCGCTGCGGCTGGTTCGACGCGGTCATCGCGCGGTACGCGACCCGGGTCAACGGCCTCACCGACTTCTTCCTCACCAAGCTGGACGTGCTGACCGGCTGGGAGCAGATCCCGGTCTGCGTGGCGTACGAGATCGACGGCAAGCGCGTCGAGGAGCTTCCCTACAGCCAGACCGACTTCCACCACGCGAAGCCGGTCTACGAGATGCTGCCGGGCTGGTCCGAGGACATCACGAAGGCCAAGACCTTCGGCGACCTGCCGAAGAACGCGCAGGCGTACGTGAAGGCGCTGGAGGAGATGTCCGGCGCCCCGATCTCCGCGATCGGCGTCGGCCCCGGCCGCACCGAGACCATCGAGATCAACTCCTTCCTCTGACGTTCCTTCCTCCGGCGCTCCTTCCTGCGGCGCACGAGGCGGGAGAGGGGCCGGGGCGAGCCAGTCGCCCCGGCCCCTTCGCCGTTGCCACGACATGTGGCGGCCCCGGGATGCTCCTACCGTGGAGACATGCGGGTGCTGGTGGTCGAGGACGAGGTCCGCACGGCGGAGCTGCTGCGGCGCGGGCTGACGGAGGAGGGGTACGCGGTCGACGTGGCCGCGGACGGCCCCGGCGCGGTCTGGCAGGCCGCCGAGGTGCCCTACGACCTGATCGTCCTGGATGTCATGCTGCCCGGCTTCGACGGCTTCGAGGTCTGCCGCCGGCTGCGGGCGGACGGCTGCTGGGCCCCCGTCCTCGTGCTCACCGCCCTCGGCTCGGTCGGCGAGCGGGTGCACGGCCTGGACGCCGGGGCCGACGACTACCTCGCCAAACCGTTCAGCTTCGCCGAGCTGTTCGCCCGGCTGCGGGCCCTGGTCCGCCGCGGCGCCCACCCGAGACCCGCCCTGATCACCGTGGGCGATCTGCGCCTGGACCCGGCGAGCCGCAGGGTGTGGCGGGGCGACCGGGAGCTGCGGCTTTCGCCGAAGGAGTTCGCGCTGCTGGAGCTCTTCCTGCGCAACCCCGGCGACGTACTGACCCGGACCCGCATCCTGGAGCACGTCTGGGACTTCCCCTGCGACGGGGTCTCCAACGTCGTCGACCAGTACGTGGCCTATCTGCGCCGCAAGGTCGACCGGCCGGACGAGCCGTCCCACCTGGAGACCGTCCGCGGTGCGGGCTACCGGCTGCGGGCCGGGGCCGTACGGGGCGGCTGAGCGGGCATGCCGCTGCGCAGGCGGCTCGCCCTGATCTTCGCCCTCGGCACCGCCCTGGTCATCGCCGCCGCCGGACTCCTCTTCCTGAACCGCCTGAGCGCCGGTCTCGACGCCTCCCTGGCCGACTCCCTGCGTGCCCAGGCCGACGCCGAGGCGGTCCGGCTGGACGTGGCGGGCCCCCTCCCGCCGCTCCCGCCCCCCTCCGCGCACGCCGCCGACGCGGACCACGACACGGGCGCCGGTGCCGAGAAGGTCGCCCAGGTCCTCGCCCCGGACGGGCGGCTGCTCGCCTACACCGACGGCGCGGGCCGCACCCCGCTGGCCGACCCGGCGCAGGCCCGGACCGGGAACCGGGAGGAGGTCTGGTTCACCACCTCCGTGCAGGGCCAGCACTACCGGATGCTCGCCGTCCCGGCCACCAACGCGGGCCACGACGTCGTCGTCCTGGTCGGCTCCAGCACCCGGCTCGTGGACACCGCGACCGCGCACACCCGTGACGCGCTGCTGCTCGGCGGACCGCCCGCCGTGCTCGCCGCCGGGCTCGCCGCGTACTGGCTGGCCGGTTCGGCGCTGCGCCCGGTGCACCGGATGAGCGGCAGGCTCGCGGAGATCACCGAGCAGGACACCGGGGCCCGGCTGCCCGTGCCCGCCACCCGCGACGAGATCGCCACCCTCGCGGTCACCATGAACGACGTGCTGGACCGGCTGGCCGATGCCCTGGCCCGGCAGCGCGGATTCGCCGCCGACGCGGGACACGAACTGCGCACCCCCCTGACCGCGCTCAAGGCCGAGCTGGAGCTGGCGGCGCAGCCCGGCCGCACCCGGGAGGAGCTGGCCGCCGCGGTGGCCGCCGCCGCGGCGGACACCGACCGGCTCATCCGGCTCTCCGAGGACCTGCTGCTGCTGAGCCGCACCGACGAGGGGCGGCCGGTGGTGCGGCCCGAGCCGATGGACCCGGCCGGGCTGCTGGCCTCGGCGGTACGGGCCGCCGCCTCCCGCGCCGCACCCGCCGACGTACGGGTCCGGCTCCGCGCCGACGAGGACGTCACGATGACCGCCGACCCCGACCGGCTGCGGCAGGCCGTCGACAACCTCCTCGACAACGCCCTGCGCTACGCGCCCCGGGGCAGCGAGGTCGACGTCGCGCTCACCGTCACCGGCCCGGGGCCGCAGGCCCGCGCGGTCATCGAGGTCCGCGACCACGGCCCGGGCTTCCCGCGGGCCTTCCTGCCCCGGGCCTTCGAACGGTTCGCCCGCGCCGACGCCGCCCGCAGCAGACACGGCGGCGGCGCGGGCCTGGGGCTGGCCATCGTGCGATCCATCGCGCAGGCGCACGGCGGCACCGCGACCGCGGACAACGCACCGGGCGGCGGCGCGAGAGTCCGGCTGGAGCTCCCGCTGACCCCGCCGGGGGCACCCGGGCCCTGAACATGTCAGTACTCACATCCGGCGTACACGTTCGCCTCACCCACCGCCGCGCACCCTGGAGGCATCGGCGCACCGGAGCGCCGGAAGCACTCAGTGCGAGGTGAACATCCATGAACGCGAAGGTCTCCACGAAGAAGGGCCTGAGGACGCGCGGCCGTGCGGCGGCGGTCGGAGCGGTGTGCGCGGCCATGCTCGCCGGCGGAGCGGGGGCGGCGATCGCGGCCCCGGCGACCCTGCCGACCGTCCATCCGACGACCGTCGCGGCGGCGACACCGACTCCGACGAAGACGGCGTCCATCACCGCACACGCCAAGCCCACTTCCGTGAAGGCGGGCGGCAGCGTGGTCATCTCCGGCAAGACGATGGACATCAAGACCGGCAGCAGGCTCGGGGTGCGTCACCTCAACAGCAACGGCAAGTGGACCCCGCTGCACGCCAGCGCCACCGTCCGGCACGGCGGTGTGTACGCCGTGCACGTGAAGCTCCACCACAAGGGCGAACAGCAGCTGCGGGTGACACACGGCAAGACCATGTCGCCCATCGTGCGCG
Organism: Streptomyces sp. NPDC056347; assembly: GCF_042262625.1. Taxonomy (NCBI): domain Bacteria; kingdom Bacillati; phylum Actinomycetota; class Actinomycetes; order Kitasatosporales; family Streptomycetaceae; genus Streptomyces; species Streptomyces sp. NPDC056347. The sequence continues at coordinate 27,350 of NZ_JBHJQP010000027.1, forward strand.
TGCACGTCACCTGAACTCCCCCTCCGGAGCACCCGAACCCCAATGGTCTGGACCTTGACAGGTCCAGACCAGCGGGGTTTGAGTGGCGGGACGTCCCGACGGCCCGCTGAGGTGCTCGGCGTGCCCCGCCGAAGGAGTGAGCAGCGCTGAAACGCATCAAGAGCCTCCTGACCGTGCTGAGTTCCGTCGTCGCCGCAGTGGCCCTCCTCCCCGCCACCGCCACCGCCTCCGCCGCCACCGCCTCCGCCTCCGCCGACGAGCCGACCACGCGGTGCGCGCCGCTGTGGAACTCCTCGACCGCCTACACCCGGGGCGGCACCGTCTCGCACCACGGCCGCAACTGGACCGCCGAGTGGTGGACGCGGAACGAGAATCCGGGCGCCACGAGCGTCTGGGCCGACCGGGGTGCCTGCACCGGCGGAGTCTCGGACTTCGTCATCAGCGAGGCGCAGTTCGACGCGATCTTCCCGGAGCGCAATCCCTTCTACACGTACCAGGGCCTGATCGACGCCCTGCACGCCTACCCGCGCTTCGCCAACACCGGCACCCCCACCACCCGCGCCCAGGAGGCCGCGGCCTTCCTCACGCACGCGGACTTCGAGTCGGTCGGACTCCGGTACGTGAAGGAGATCAACGAGGACAACTACTGGCGCAAGTGCGACTACAGCCGGCCGTACGGGTGCCCGGCCGGGCAGAAGGCGTACTACGGCCGCGGCCCGATCATGTTCAGCTGGAACTTCAACTACAAGGCCGCGGGCGACGCCCTGGGTCTCGACCTCCTGAACGACCCCTGGCTGGTCGAGCGGGACCCGTCCGTCGCCTGGCAGACCGCGCTCTGGTACTGGAACACCCAGAACGGTCCCGGCACGATGACCTCGCACGAGGCGATGGTGGGCGGCGCCGGATTCGGCGAGACGATCCGCTCGCTCAACGGTGCCCTGGAGTGCGACGGCGGCAACCCCGCCTCGGTCGCGGCCAGGGTCGCCGCGTACGAGCGGATCACCGGCGTCCTCGGTACGGCCCCGGGCTCCCGGCTGAGCTGCTGACGGTCCGGATACCGATCGCGGGCGTCCCGCATGCTGGACGGGCCCGGAGGTTTTACCTTCGGGCCCGTCCGTGTCGCGTCACCCGATCCGGATGAACTGACTCCGGAATCACCCCTGTTGAGAGCGGGGTCGACGGTGCGGGTGCGCCGTCGGCCCCGCCCGTGCGCGCTTCCTTGCGAACACTTTCCCTAATGGTCCAGACCTTGACAGGTTCAGACCACCGACGCTTCAGTGACCGTCAACCCCCCTGGCGGTGCACCGTCCGGCTCGTTGCGCCGCACCGAAGGAGTGATCGCATGATCAGACGCATCATGGGCCTGCTGGCCGCGCTCGGCACGGTCGTCGCGCTGCTCGTCGCGCTTCCCGCGACCACCGCGGCGGCGGCGGCCGACTGCGCGGCCCCCTGGAACTCCTCCTCCGTCTACACCGGCGGCATGTCGGCCTCCTACAACGGACACAACTGGTCCGCCAAGTGGTGGACCCAGAACGAGACCCCCGGCAGCTCCGACGTCTGGGCGGACCAGGGCAGTTGCGGCGGTGGCGGCGGTACGGACCCGGGCACCCCGTCCGGCTTCGTCGTCAGCGAGGCGCAGTTCAACCAGATGTTCCCGAACCGGAATTCGTTCTACACGTACAGCGGGCTGACCGCGGCGCTGAGCGCCTACCCGGCCTTCGCGAACACCGGCAGCGACACCGTCAGGCGCCAGGAGGCGGCGGCGTTCCTCGCCAACGTCAGCCACGAGACGGGCGGTCTGGTGTACGTGGTCGAGCAGAACACGTCCAACTACCCGCACTACTGCGACACTTCCCAGCCCTACGGCTGCCCGGCCGGCCAGGCCGCGTACTACGGCCGGGGCCCGATCCAGCTCAGCTGGAACTTCAACTACAAGGCGGCCGGTGACGCGCTCGGCATCGACCTGCTGGGCAACCCGTACCTCGTCGAGCAGAACGCCTCGATCGCCTGGCAGACCGGCCTGTGGTACTGGAACACCCAGAACGGTCCCGGCACCATGACCGGTCATCAGGCCATGGTGAACGGCGCCGGGTTCGGCGAGACCATCCGTTCCATCAACGGCACCCTGGAGTGCAACGGCGGCAACCCCGCCCAGGTCCAGAGCCGGATCGACCGCTACAAGGCGTTCGTGGCGATCCTCGGCACCACGCCCGGTGACAACCTGAGCTGCTGACCGCATCGGCGCCGCGCGTACGACGTACACGCGGCGCACGCACGACCCCACCCGACGGGGGCGTGTCCGGCTCCTGCCGGGCGCGCCCCTTCTCGGTTCACGGGAGAGGGGCCGTGTCCTCGGCGTCCAGGGACCGGAAGGCCAGCCAGAGGTCGTAGCGGGCGCTGGGCGCCTGGAGCAGCGAGCGGCCCAGGACGGATTCGAGCCGGGTGAGGCGTTTGCGCATACCCGGTACGGAGATGCCCAGGGCCTCGGCGGCCGGGGCGAGCTGGGCCCCGTGGTCCAGCCAGACCCGGAGGGTGCCGAGCGGGTCGACGGTGTTGCGGGGGGCCTCGGGGCCGGTGAGCGGGCGCAGTTGCCGGGTGGCCCATTCGCGTACGGCCGGGGCGCGCAGGAGCTCGTCGAGGGTGGGCGGCCCTTCGGCCGGCCGCTCGTCCCAGCGGGGGTCGCGGGGCAGCGCGGGGGTGGCGCGGATGCGCAGGGCCAGGTCGAGGACGGCCTGGTCGCCGACCTGGTTCAGGTCGAGGCCGAGGAGTTCGCCGATCAGCCGGAGCCGGGCGGCCAGGGTGTTGCGGTGGATCTTCAGGTGCTGGGTGGCGTGCGAGGAGAAGGCCAGCCAGGACGCGAGCGTCGCCGAGAGCTCCTGGCTGCCCGGGTCCTGGCCGCGCCGCGGCAGATACGTCAGCAGCGGGTTCAGCAGCCGGTCCGCCCACCGTGCCCCCGCCGCCCCGGAGGCCACCGCCGGATCGGGCGCCGAGCCGAACCGGGCATGCCGCTCCGGAAGGGCGCGGGCCACCGCCAGCGCGTGGAAGGCCTGGCGGTACCCGGTCGCGGTGTCGGGCAGCGGCAGATCCGCGCTCACGCCCACGACGGCTTCGGGCACCACCTCGGCGACCCGCAGGCCCAGCCGCTGCTCGGCCGGGTCCGCGTCGGCCGGGACGATCAGGATCAGGTGGCGGGCGTAGACCGGGCAGCGGACGATCCAGGACCGGCCGCCGGACAGCTCCGTGCAGATCCGCGCCACCTCGTCCCGGCGCCCGCTCGCGCACTCCACCACGTACAGCCGGACCGGGTCCGGCAGCGGGGGCCGCAGCGCGCCCGCCACCTGGTGCGCTATCGACAGCTGGCCCGTCATGAGCAGGTGCAGTACCGCCTCCCGGCTGCGCGACTCCGCGAGGTCCACCCGGCGCCGCTTGCGCTCCACGGCCTCCGCCGTCCAGCACAGGGCGAGCGGCATCGCCGCGTCGGAGAGCAGATGGGCCAGCCCGTCCGGCAGCGGACTCGGCGCGACCACGGCGAGGATCGGCGCGGCGGCGTCCGGCGGGCCGTCCAGCGGGAAGAGAAGTGCGGTGTGCCGCTCGTGGTCGAAGGAGAAGGCGCGGGCGTCGAGCCCGGAGATGTCCTTGGCGTACGCGCCCGCCAGCGCGGCCGCCTCGGCGCCCGTGCCCTCCGCGCCCCGGTTCACGCCGTGCAGTACGGTTCCGTCCCCGTCGAGCAGCCCGGCCCAGCCCGCTGCCCGGCCGGACACCCAGTGCAGGAGTTCCCGAGAGCCGCCCGACCGGGCCAGCCGGTACATCCGCATGACGTCATCGGCCCGTTCCCGCGCGCGCACACGTCCTCCATCCGCCCGAAGCGACCACAGCGATCAGCCGAGACCGTTCCGCCGCTAAGCGGAACGAAGGCTGCCGGTTTGATTGTGCGTGCTGATACCTGTAGCGGTCCACACAGTGCGAAGTGAATCTTCCGGCTCTGTACTCGACGACTTAAAGTCCGAACACGGTTGCGGCACACCCCTCGGGGGAGGGGGCAGGGGGACGGCGGCCGCGGCTCACGGGGGTGGCCGCTGTCGTCGGCCGCAGCCGTTTTCTCTTTTCTCTCCGGTTGTCAGTGCCGCCTTCTAGGGTCGGGCGGCATGGAATTCCGTATAGAACGCAACGCCCTGACCGATGCCGTGGCCTGGGCCGCCCGGGTGCTTCCCACGCGTTCGCCCGTTCCGGTGCTGGGCGGGCTGCTGCTGGAGGCGGCCGACGGCCGGCTGAGCGTCTCCGGCCTGGATTACGAGGCTTCCGCCCGCATCGAGGTGGAGGCGGAGACCATACGGCCCGGTCGGGTTCTGGTGCTGGGCCGCCGCCTGCTCGACATCTGCCGGGTGCTGCCCGAGCGGGTGGTGGAGTGCGCGGTGGAGGGTTCGCGGTTCTCGCTGACCGGCGGCGGGGCGCGATTCGGCCTCTCGGTGCTGCCGTTCGACGACTACCCGGCCCTGCCCGTGCTGCCGGAGGTGCTCGGCGAGGTGGACGCGGCGCTGTTCGCCGCGGCCGTCTCCCAGGTGGTCGTGGCGGCGGGCCGGGACGACACGCTGCCGACGCTGACCGGCATCCGGCTCGCGCTGGACGGCGACGCAATGACCCTCGCCGCCACGGACCGCTACCGCTTCGCGGTGCGTACGTTCGGCTGGAAGCCCGGCCGTGACGGGATCTCGGCCGATGTCGTGGTGCCCGCCCGAAGACTCACGGAGATCGCCCGTTCCTTCGCCCCGGACGGCATGGTCCGGATCGCGCTGGACGGTGGTTCGGCCGGGTTCGAGCAGGCCGGTACGCGGACGACGGTGCGCCTCTTCGACGGGCGGCTGCCGCGCCACGACAAGCTGTTCGCGATGACGGGCGCGGTCACCGCCGGGACGGACCGGGTGCCGCTGCTCGCGGCCGTCAAGCGGGTCGCCGTGGTAGCGGACGGCGGCAGCCCGCTCCACCTCACGTTCTCCGGCGACTCGGTGCTGCTCCAGGCGGGTTACGAGGACGATGTCGCCTCCCAACGACTGCCCGCCGTGTGGGACGGCGCCGACGAGCTGACGGTCGCGTTCAACCCGGGCTATCTGATGGACGCCCTGGGCTCGTTCGACGCCCCGGCGGTCCGGTTCGAGCTGATGGGCCCCGGCCAGCGCGCGATGATCACCGGCCGGACCGCGGACCAGGAATCCCCGCACCGAGACACTTCCGCCCCGGACAGCGCGCACCGCGGGGCGGACCATCAGCACCTGCTGATGTCGGTCAAGCCACTGCTCTGAGTCATGTCTCCTGCTGGCTCGACGGACGCTCTGACGCGGCGGCGAGGTTCGCGGCGGGCCGGGCCGGGGTGGGGGCGGAGGCGGGCACGGGTGCGGGGCCGGGTGGTTCACCCGGCCCCGCGATCGAGCAGCCGCCCGACGGCCGGCTACTTCGTGAAGTAGAAGTACTGCCAGGCTCCGTGCGTGGTGGAGTTCACCGTGTCGCCCGAGCTGCCGTTGACGTACGAGGCCCGCACGCGCATCCGGTACCCCGTGTCATGGGTGCCCTGCAGCGTGACGATGGTCTTCCCGCCCGTGCCGAGCATGAAGTAGTCCGAGCCGGCGTCGTACCACTTGCCCTGGTAGTTCAGCTGGAGCGTCAGCTTGTGGGCGCGGTTCTTGTAGTACGTCATCGACGTCGTGAAGACCGGGTTGGTCTTCTTGTGGAAGTACTTGTACGACGTCTTGCCGATCTTCGCCGTCTTGTAGTGCTTGGAGATGGAGGTCGAGACCTTCACCTTGGCGTACGCGGTCGACTTGACCGTCTTGCCCGCGTACCGGCCGTCGCCCTTGAAGACCGCGGTGACCGTGGTGTCCCGGGTCATGTCGACGACGGTCGACAGGTTGCCCTTGGAGTTGACCTTGCCGGTCTTCACCAGCTTCTTCGGCTTGTCCGCGCCGAACGGGTCCACCCACAGCTCGACGGTGCGGTTCTTGTACGTCGTGCCGAGGTGCGCGGTGAACGTCACGTCGGCCCCGTACGAGTACAGCGCCTTGTTGCGGTTCAGCGTCAGCGTGGGGACCGTCCGGGGCACGGCGACCTTGGCGGAGCCGGAGCCCGCGGAGTGGGTCGCGTCGCCCGCGTACGTCACCTTGTACGTGACCTGGCCGCCCGAGGTCGGGGTGTCGGTGAAGGAGAAGCTGCCGTCCGGCTTCAGCGTTACCGCGGGCAGCGCCTTGCCCTTGGGCGAGTCGATGTCGGTACGGGTGACCGTGGCCTTGGAACCCGCCGGGAACGCGCCCGTCGAGCCCGCCCTGCCGGTGATGGTCAGCTTCTTGTTCAGCGGCGACTTCGCCGGGGCCTTGACGGTGACCGTCGTCGGGGACTTCACCGCGTCGGTGAGCACCCGCAGCGAGCGGACGCCGTAGCTGTTCTCGGAGACCGCGAACAGACGGCTGCTGTCCGGCGCCCAGGCGAGCCCGGCCGGTACGAGTTCGTCCGAAGCGCTGGAGTTCCCGGTGTTGGGGAAGTCGTACGTCCGGATCGGCGTCGTGGAACCCTGCTTGTAGACGTACACGTCCGGGTCGTACCAGCCCTGGATGCCCGCGGCGACCGTGCCGTCCGGCGCGATGTCCACGGCGTTGGGGTACGCGTTGGACGGGTACGAGGTCCCCAGCGTCAGGTCCGAGGTCTTGTAACCCTGGTGCTTGTACGGGTATCCGCTGGCCACGACGACCTGCGAGCCGTCCGGGGTCAGCGCCAGGTCGCGCAGGTTGCTGCCGTCGGTACGGAGCTGCGCGGTGCGCGAGGCCGTTCCCGAGGCGACGTCGTACACGGCGATCTGGGCGGGGCTCTGCCCCTCGATCCCGGCGGCCAGTGTGCCCGGCGCACCCGGCGCGGACGCCAGGGTCGGGGCGGAGTACCAGGTGCCGTCCGGGTCCTGGTCCAGCGTGACGACCGGCTCCTGGCCGGACAGGTCGAGCGAGCCGATGTTGCCCTCGGTCGCCGCCCCGTAACCGAACCAGAGCTTGCCGCCCGCCAGTGCCGGGTGGGTGGGCTTGGTGTTCGGGCCGGTCGCGTACCGGGCGGACTCCACCAGAGCGGCGGTGTCGATCACCGCGATCGCGTCGGCGTCGGGCACCCCGGCGTACAACGTGCCCGAGTCGGCGGAGAGTTCGAGGCCCGTTACGCCGGGCAGGGACGGGATGGTGCCGACCACGTTGCCGCTGTAGTCGGTGGCGAGGATCTTCCCGGTGGTCGGGTCACTGATGAAGACCCGGTGGTGCACACCGTCCGCGACGACATCGCCGACCGAAGCGGCGGGAATGACCTTGCTGGAGTCGGCGGCGGCCGGATTCGCCGCCCCGCCGACCAGAACCACTGAGCTGAAGAGGACCGCGAGCGTGGTCGCGGTCGAGATTCTGCGCGTACGCAAAATGATTTACCCCCACGGTAAGAGGGGGCCGAGGCATCCATTGACGAGAGAAGGGATGCGGCCCCACATCCGCAGGGTATGACATGTACGTCCACAGGTCGTACACATTTGCGGGGACGAGGTCCGCATCACCGGCCCTGCCCCCGCGAACCACTCCGCCCGGCCCGCACACGCGAGGAACACGGCCGGGCCCCGGGCCGGTCGGTCCGTGCGTCGCTGCTGCTCGACGCGGGCACGGCGACACCGGGCCGGGGCCGCGCGGCCCGGTCCGCTAATCGTCCTTGGTGTAGGTGAGCCGTTCGCCGCTGCCGTTGTTCTCGCGGCGCAGGGTGCCGTCCGGGAGCAGGGTCAGCGTCGTGGCGCCGCCCGGGGTGCAGGACGTCATCGGTTCGCCCACCTCGACCGTGGACGGGCCGATCCTGACCGGCCCGCCCCGGGACGGCGCCGCGGAGAGGCTCGCCCGGAAGACGCAGCGGTACGAGCCGCCGGTGCCGAGCGGGCCCTCGGCGGTGAGGGTCAGGATGCTCGCGCCGACCGCGCCCTGCTCGATGACGAGCTTCCGGGTGGAGCGGCCGGCCGCGTTGTCGATGGTGCCGGACCAGGTGCCGAGATAGCCCGGGGGGACGGGGCCGTCGCCGTTCTTCCCGCCGGTACCGGCACCGGGGGAGGAGCCCGGCGGGGAGGAGCCGCCGGACGGATCGCCCGCGGCGGGCGGGGCGGCGGTGGGGCCTGCGTCCGACCCGGCCGGCTTCTCGTTCATGAGCGTGTAGACCGAGCCGCCCGCGCCGATCGCCACGAGTACGGCGACGACGACGAGCGCGATGGTCGCGCCCTTGCTCCGGCGGGCCGGTTCGGGCTCGGGATGGGGGGCTCCGTTGTGGGTGGGGCCGAAGGGAGGGGTGGGGCCGAAACCGGTGGGCGGGTACGGCGCCTGCTGGTGCTGCGGCGGGTAGCCGTACCCGGCGGGGGGCTGCGGGGGGCCGAATCCGCCACCGGGGCGCGGGGGGCCGAACCCCTCGACGGGGTGCGGCTGGGCGGGTTGCGGATAGCCGTAACCCGGGGCCGGGGTCTGCTGCGGGTGGCCGTACCCGTAGCCGGGGGCCGGGACGTCCCGCGGGTGCTCCTGGGGCTGCTCGCCCGGGAAGCCCGAAAGGTCCTCCGGGCCCTCGGACTTGCCGGGGTTCGCGAAGCCCGAAAGGGCCGGGGGCTCCGAGCGGCCCGCGGGGCCCGGGAGCCCTGCGGCTTCCTCGGGGGCCCTCGGGTCCTCCGGGTCCTCGGAGTCCAGCAACTCGACCGCGTGGCGGCCGAGTTGGGCGATCAGCGCGCCGGGCAGCCAGGGCTCGGTCGAGTCCGCGACGGACAGCCGGTCCAGAATCGCGTCCGTCGTCGGACGGGCGGCCGGGTCCTTGTGCAGGCAGTCCCGCACCAGATCGACGAGGTCCACCGGGACACCGGTCAGGTCCGGGTCCTCCTCCGCGATCCGGAACATCTGCGCGTGCACCCGGCTGTCGGCCGTGCCGAACGGGAGGCGGCCGGTCGAGGCGTACGCCAGTACCGTGCCGAGGCAGAACACGTCGCACGCCGGGGTCACCCGCTCGCCGCGCACCTGCTCGGGCGCCATGAACCCGGGCGAGCCGACCAGGGCGCCGGTACGGGTGACCCCGCCGTCCGTCGCCGTGTCGAAGGCGCGGGCTATGCCGAAGTCGATGACACGCGGCCCGTCGATCGTCAGCAGGATGTTGGAGGGCTTGAGGTCGCGGTGGATGAGCCCGGCCGCGTGGATGGCCCGGAGGGCGTGGGCGAGCCCGGACCCCAGGATGTGCACCGAGCGTTCCGGCAGCGGCCCGTACGCCCCGGAGGACGCCTTCGGGGCGCCCGCGCGGCCGGTCACGGTGGCGTGCAGCGAGGGCCCGGCGACGTACCCCGTGGCGACCCACGGCACGGCGGCCTCCGTGTCCGCGTCCAGCACCGGGGCGGTCCACACGGAGCCGACCTGGCGGGCGGCCCGCACCTCCTGGCGGAAGCGGTCGCGGAACTCCTGCTTCTCGGCCAGCTCACCGCGTACCAGCTTGATCGCGACGGTCCGGCCCCGCTCGGACCGGGCCAGATAGACCTGGCCCATGCCCCCGTCGCCGAGCCGGCCCAGCAGCCGGTAGGCGCCGATGGCGCGCGGATCTTGCGGTGTCAGGCTCTGCATTGACGCTGACACGTCCTTCCCCCAGGAATCGGCCCTCTGCCCGGCCGGGCCCGGCGTGGCCCGCCCGATGCCCGCTCGATCATAGGGATGCACGCGGAGCACGGCCGGGGCGGTTGCGGTTCAGGGCGTCCCCGGTGCGCTCGTGGCGACCCGACACCCTGCACAGCGGAACGCCCCACGCCATACAACCTGGTCATGTCGGGCCGCTCCCGGCACGTTCTACGCTCGCCGCATGACCCCTCATGCCGACCCCGCCGCCGGTGCAGCCGTCAAGGCCGCCGACCGAGCGCACGTGTTCCACTCCTGGTCCGCCCAGGGCCTGATCGACCCGCTCGCCGTCGCCGGCGCCGAGGGGGCGTACTTCTGGGACTACGACGGCAACCGCTACCTCGACTTCACCAGCGGTCTCGTCTACACCAACATCGGTTACCAGCACCCCACCGTCGTCGCCGCGATCCAGGAGCAGGCGGGCAAACTCGCCACCTTCGCCCCCGCGTTCGCGATCGAGGCGCGCTCCGAGGCCGCACGCCTCATCGCCGAGCGCACCCCCGGCGACCTGGACAAGATCTTCTTCACCAACGGCGGTGCCGAGGCCGTCGAGAACGCCGTCCGGATGGCCCGGCTGCACACCGGCCGCACCAAGGTGCTCGCCGCGTACCGCTCGTACCACGGCGCCACCTCCACCGCGATCAACCTGACCGGTGACCCGCGCCGCTGGCCGTCCGACAACGGCTCGGCGGGCGTCGTCCACTTCTGGGCGCCGTTCCTCTACCGCTCGCCGTTCTACGCCACGACCGAGGCCGAGGAGTGCGCCCGCGCCCTCCAGCACCTGGAGGACACCCTCGCCTACGAGGGCGCCGCCAACGTCGCCGCGATCATCCTGGAGACCATCCCCGGCACCGCGGGCATCATGACGCCGCCGCCCGGCTACCTCACGGGCGTCCGCGAGATCTGCGACCGCTACGGCATCGTCTTCATCCTCGACGAGGTCATGGCGGGCTTCGGCCGCACCGGCAAGTGGTTCGCCGCCGAGCACTTCGACGTGGTGCCCGACCTCATCACCTTCGCCAAGGGCGTCAACTCCGGTTACGTGCCGCTCGGCGGCGTCGCGATCTCCGCCGAGATCGCCGCGACCTTCGACACCCGCCCCTACCCGGGCGGACTCACGTACTCCGGTCACCCGCTGGCCTGCGCCGCCGCCGTCGCCACCATTGGGGTGATGGAGGACGAGAAGGTCGTCGAGAACGCCGCCCGCATCGGCGAGACGGTCCTCGGCCCCGGCCTGCGCGAACTCGCCGAGCGCCACCCGTCGGTCGGCGAGGTCCGCGGCCTCGGCGCGTTCTGGGCGCTGGACCTGGTCCGCGACAAGGAGACCCACGAACCGCTGGTCCCGTACAACGCGACCGGCGAGGCCAACGCCCCGATGGCGGCCTTCGGCGCGGCGGCCAAGAAGAACGGCCTGTGGCCCTTCATCAACATGAACCGCACCCACGCCGTACCCGCCTGCAACATCACCGAGGCCGAGGCCAAGGAAGGCCTCGCGGCCCTCGACGCGGCGCTCTCGGTGGCCGACGAGCACACTGCGTGACACCGGCGCCGACGTCACGGCGCCCCTCCCCGCCCCTCTCCGCGCCTTCTGCCCGGATACGGGCACCGCGACCCTGGATTAAGGTGACCGCAGGCAAGAAGAACGGGGAGGGGCGCCATGGGCGCGAGCGGAGCTGTGACCCGCAGCACACTGCGGCAGCAGATCGCCGACGCGCTGCGTGACGAGGTGCTCGCCGGACGCCTCCAGCCGGGGCGGGAGTTCACGGTCAAACAGATCGCCGAGCAGTACGGGGTGTCCGCGACCCCCGTGCGCGAGGCGCTCTTCGATCTCTCCGCCCAGGGGCTGCTGGAGACGGACCAGCACCGCGGCTTCCGGGTACGGGAGTTCACCGTCGCCGACTACCGGTCCCTGGTCGAGGCCCGCAGCCTGGTCATCGACGGCGTGGTCCGCAGCGTCTACTTCGGCGGCGGGCTCCCGGCCGCGCCCCCGCCGGTCGAGTACCCCGACTGCCTGGTCTCCGTACGCCGCCGGGCCCAGGAGGCCGCACGGGCGGCCCGGGGCGGCGACCTGGACATTCTCATCGGCTACGACCTGCGGTTCTGGCGCGAGCTGGGTTCGCTCGTGGGCAACGCGTACATCAACGAGTTCCTGCACCGGCTCCGCGTGCAGACCTGGGTGTTCGCGGTGCCCTACCTGCGCCACGACACCCGCGACCGGGACGCGCTCTGGCACGGCCACGAGGACCTGGTCGCGGCGATCGTGCTCGGCGACCCCGGCGCGGTGCGCACGGTGCTGGACGACTACCAGAACCACGCGCTGGGCTGGGCGGACCGGCTCGCGGCGGAAAGGGCGTAGGGCCGCAGGGCCACTGTGCGCGGCGCGCGCACCGCATTACGCTGTCCCGACCATCCCGAACATTCCGATGCGCACCCCGTGGGAGAGCGAGACCTCGTGGCCTGTGACCTGTGGCTGGTCCCCCTCGTCGATGTGCTGTGCCACAGCCCCGACAACCCGTTCGCCGAAGAGATCGCCGTCTACGACAAGGCGTTGGGCGAGGCCGGACTGCCGCCCGTACCGGTGTACGCCTACATGCCGGGCCTGACCGGCGACGTCGCCCCCGTCGCGGGCTTCGACTACGACGCGCTGCACTTCCTGCGCCGCGCCCTCCTGCTCCAGCTCAGCGGCCTCGCCGTCACCCCGGTCGGTGAACTGGGCAGTGACTACGAGCAGTTGCTGGAGATGTTCGAGGAGTCGGCCCGCCAGTCCCACCTGGTCTGGCATTACGACCACGCCGGGGCGTACGTCCCGGTGGACTTCGCCGCCCCGCTCACCGCCGACGACCTGCTGGAGGGCGGCGGCCCGCTCGGCTCCTCGCACGGGCTGCTGCGGGAGCTGGAGTACGTCGCCCCGTCCATCGGCATCGACCCGGCGAACCCGCCGCTCGCCCCGCTGCCGCCCGCCGCACCGACCTCCCTGGAGGAGCCGGCCGCGCCGATGCCGTACGACGACAGCCCGTTCGCCCGCGAACGGCACGTCTGGCTGGGGCTGCACGCGGCGGCGACCCGGAGCCTCGCCCAGGGCTCGATGATCGTCTTCGGCTAGCCCGTCCCGTTCCGGCCCGGAGTCAGCGGGGGGACTCCGGAGGGCGCTGGCGCGGCATGTTCGGCCGGGCCAGCGTCTGCAACGGGAACCGCCCCGGCAACGCCCCCGGGTCCGGGCGCGCGGTGTTCCCGGCGTTCGACGACAGGGCCTGCATCCCCATCGGCGCGGGCCCGGCCCGGAACTCCACCATCCAGTCCGCCGTCTCCGTACGCACCAGCTCCGTGAGGTCCTCCGAGAACCGCCGCAGCACCCCCAGGCACCGCTCGGCGGCCTCGCTGGCCGTCCCCTCCGTCGGCCCGAGCATTTCCCGTACGCACTCCGACGCCCAGTCGAACTGGAGTACCTGGAGCCGCCGTTGCACGGCCTGGGCGGTGGCGAGATTCCTTATCCAGCCCGACGTGAGTCCGAAGTACCGGTCGCAGGCCATGCACGCGGCGGCCAGCAGCAACGACAGGTAGCCCCAGCCCGCCGCCCCGCGCAGCGCCCCGGTCAGATCGAGCAGCGGGAGCGCGGCGCCCGCGGCCGCCCCGAGCGCGGTGCCCGTCCGCAGCGTCCTGGCGGCACGGCGCTTGCGTACCCGGTCGCCCAGATACCACTCGGCGGTGCGCAGCGCGTCCGCCTCGACCCAGCGGTACACCTCGTCGAGGCGGTCGGCGGGCTCGCCCCAGTCACCGGGCGGAAACGGCGCGGCGGTCAGATCGCGGCCCCGGCCCCGCTCGCCCCGGCCCCGCTCCCTGCGCTTTCCCCGGCCTTCCCGAGCTTCCCGGACTTCTCGGACTTTCCGGACTTCCCGGCGCTCGCGGCCGTGTGAGCCGGAGCCGGCGTCGGGCTCTTTGCGGGACGGCCCCTCGGGCTGCATCTCCGGCTGGCTCACCGGGTACTCCTCTGCGTAGCGACGCCTGACGTGGCGATGGGCGAGACGGCGGGTGCTCACTGCTCTCCGGCGTGGCCGACAGTACCGTTCGGGTAACTTTGCGTGACGATCGGTGCGCCTGGGTGTCCTGATGTGTATGCCCTTCCTACCGCCGAATGGTGGGCCATGGGGTAGAAAACGCGTTATTCCCGGTTGTGCGGGGCTTGTGATCAGGTATATGGGCGCGACAGGGGGTGCCTGAAACTCACCCGAAAGAGTTGCGCGTGAGTGAGTGGAGCACGTTGTCCGGGGAGCACGTAGGCTCGGCATACCGAAGCTTTTTGTCGTCGAATTGCCAGGAGTGACCGTGATTCCCGGTGGCGGGCAGCCCAATATGCAGCAGCTGCTGCAGCAGGCCCAGAAGATGCAGCAGGACCTCGCCGCGGCCCAGGAGGAGCTGGCCAGGACCGAGGTCGACGGCCAGGCGGGCGGCGGTCTCGTGAAGGCCACCGTCACCGGCTCCGGAGAGCTCCGCAACCTGGTGATCGACCCCAAGGCGGTCGACCCCGAGGACACCGAGACGCTCGCCGACCTCGTCGTTGCCGCGGTCCAGGCGGCGAACGAGAACGCGCAGGTGCTCCAGCAGCAGAAGCTGGGCCCGCTGGCCCAGGGCCTGGGCGGCGTGCCCGGCCTCCCCTTCTGAGCCCCGCGCCCACCGAGAGACCAGACGACGCAGGTAGGAAAGGAAGGCGTTCCCGTTGTACGAAGGCGTGGTTCAGGACCTCATCGACGAGCTGGGCAGGCTGCCCGGCGTCGGTCCCAAGAGCGCGCAGCGGATCGCCTTCCACATCCTCCAGGCCGAGCCGACCGATGTGCGCCGGCTCGCCCACGCGCTCCTGGAGGTCAAGGACAAGGTGCGGTTCTGCTCGGTCTGCGGCAACGTCGCGCAGCAGGAGCAGTGCAACATCTGCCGGGACGCGCGCCGCGACCCCTCGGTGATCTGTGTGGTCGAGGAGCCCAAGGACGTCGTCGCGATCGAGCGGACCCGCGAGTTCCGTGGCCGTTATCACGTGCTGGGCGGTGCGATCAGCCCGATCGAGGGCGTCGGCCCGGACGATCTGCGCATCCGCGAGCTGCTGGCCCGCCTCGCCGACGGGTCGATCACGGAGCTGATCCTGGCCACCGACCCCAACCTGGAGGGCGAGGCGACCGCGACGTACCTCGCCCGGATGGTCAAGCCCATGGGCCTGCGGGTCACCAGGCTGGCCAGCGGTCTGCCGGTCGGCGGCGACCTGGAGTACGCGGACGAGGTGACTCTGGGCCGCGCCTTCGAGGGGAGGCGCCTGCTCGATGTCTGACAGTGCTGCCGGAGCCGCCGGGGCCGTTGCGTCCTTCGGTGTTCTTCCGCTGGCCGTTTGCGCGACCGGTCCCGCGACTCACCACGGCTTTACGTTCAGCGACGCTATGTTCTACTCACCGTTTGCGACCGTGCCCCACGGGAGGTCCCCTCGATGTCCGACGCCACGCTGAACTCCGTCACGCAGGACCCGGACGACTTCGCCGTCCAGATCGCCGACCAGATCAAGACATTCATCGTCGCGGTCACCGAGGTGTCCAGGGTCGAGGAGCCCGAGGAGGCCGTCCCCGTACTGCTGCTCCAGGTCTCCCAGCTCCTGCTGGCGGGCGGCAGGCTCGGCGCGTACGAGGACATCGTCCCCGACGAGCGCTACGAGCCGGACCTGGGCGCGGAGCCGGACGCGGACGGGCTGCGCGAGCGCTTCGCCGCCCTCCTGGAGCCGATCGACGTCTACTCCGAGGTCTTCGACCCGTACGAGCCCCGCAAGGCCCCGGTCCCGGCCCGGATCTCGGACGACCTGGCCGACCTGGTCACCGACCTGCGCCACGGCCTGGCCCACTACGAGGAGGACCGCACCACCGAGGCCCTGTGGTGGTGGCAGTTCTCCTACTTCTCCAACTGGGGCTCCACCGCCTCCGCCGCCCTGCGCGCCCTCCAGTCCCTGATCGCCCACATCCGCCTCAACCAGCCCCTCCAGGAGCTGGACGGCCTGGACACCGACTCGGAGACCCTGGACGACGAGCTGGCCGAGGAGGCGGGCCGCGTCATGGCCGAGGAGATCGCGGGCCCGCTGGGCCTGCGCCCGGTGCAGTAGCGGTGCTGACGCCCCGCTTGGGCGTTCGGCGGCGATGCCGGGCGGCGGATGGCCCCGGCGCCCGGGCCCACCGTGGGGTGGGGCGCGTGCGGGAGTGCGAGGGCGTGCGGCGGGCGGCCGGGACGTACGAGCGGCCCGGTACGACGCGCCGATGATCGCTGGTTGAGCAGAACATCTCACCATGTGGTATCAACGGGGCGTTTTCGGACCGCTCGTTAGACTGAGTCGACCGCAGTAATGGACTGAGCGAGGAGCGCACGTGGGCCTTGTCGTGCAGAAGTACGGAGGCTCCTCCGTAGCCGATGCCGAGGGCATCAAGCGCGTCGCCAAGCGAATCGTCGATGCCAAGAAGAATGGCAACCAGGTGGTTGTCGTGGTGTCGGCGATGGGCGACACGACGGACGAGTTGATCGATCTCGCCGAGCAGGTTTCCCCGATCCCTGCCGGGCGTGAGTTCGACATGCTGCTGACCGCCGGAGAGCGGATCTCCATGGCCCTGCTGGCGATGGCGATCAAAAACCTGGGCCACAAGGCCCAGTCGTTCACGGGCAGCCAGGCAGGCGTCATCACCGACTCGGTCCACAACAAAGCGCGCATCATCGATGTGACGCCGGGCCGTATCCGTACGGCGCTGGACGAGGGGAACATCGCGATCGTCGCGGGGTTCCAGGGCGTGTCCCAGGACAAGAAGGACATCACCACCCTCGGCCGCGGCGGGTCCGACACCACCGCCGTCGCGCTCGCGGCCGCGCTGGACGCCGAGGTCTGTGAGATCTACACCGATGTGGACGGTGTCTTCACCGCCGACCCGCGGGTCGTGAAGAAGGCCCGGAAGATCGACTGGATCTCCTTCGAGGACATGCTGGAGCTGGCCGCGTCCGGTTCCAAGGTGCTGCTGCACCGGTGCGTCGAGTACGCACGCCGCTACAACATCCCGATCCACGTCCGCTCGTCCTTCTCCGGACTGCGCGGCACCTGGGTCAGCAACGAGCCGCAAGGGGACCAGAAGGTGGAGCACGCGATCATCTCCGGAGTCGCCCATGACGTCTCCGAGGCCAAGATCACCGTCGTAGGGGTGCCGGACAAGCCGGGCGAGGCCGCCGCGATCTTCCGCACGATCGCGAACGCGGAGATCAACATCGACATGGTGGTGCAGAACGTCTCCGCCGCGTCGACGGGGCTGACCGACATCTCGTTCACCCTGCCCAAGGCCGAGGGCCGCAAGGCCATCGACGCCCTGGAGCGCAACCGCGGCACCATCGGCTTCGAGTCGCTGCGCTACGACGACCAGATCGCGAAGATCTCGCTGGTCGGCGCCGGTATGAAGACCAACCCGGGGGTCACCGCGGGCTTCTTCGAGGCGCTGTCGGACGCCGGGGTCAACATCGAGCTGATCTCGACCTCAGAGATCCGCATCTCGGTCGTCACCCGCGCCGACGACGTCAACGAGGCCGTGCGCGCCGTGCACACCGCCTTCGGCCTCGACAGCGACTCCGACGAAGCCGTCGTCTACGGAGGCACCGGCCGATGACCGCCCGCCGCCCCTCGCTCGCGGTCGTCGGCGCGACCGGGGCGATCGGCGGCGTCATGCTCCAGATCCTTTCGCAGCACGCGGACGTCTGGGGCGAGGTGAGGCTGGTCGCCTCGCCGCGTTCGGCCGGTCGCAAACTGGTCGTACGCGGCGAGGAGAGCGAGGTCCTCGAACTCACCGAGGGCGTCTTCGACGGCGTGGACGTGGCGCTGTTCCTGGTGCCCGAAGACGTTTCCGCGCGGTGGGCGCCGATCGCCGCCGCCAAGGGCGCGGTGGTCGTCGACGACTCCGCCGCGTTCCGGCTCGATCCGGACGTTCCCCTGGTCGTCCCCGAGATCAACCCGCACGCCGTACGGATTCGGCCACGCGGCATCGTCGCGAGCCCCCACTGCACGACGCTCGCGCTGATCGTCGCGGTCGGCGCGCTGCACGCCGAGTTCGGGGTGCGGGAGCTGGTCGTCTCCTCGTACCAGGCGGTGAGCGGGGCCGGCCGGGACGGCGTCGCGGCGCTGCGCGAACAACTGTCGCTGGTCGCCGGTACGGAGCTGGGCACGACGCCGGGCGATGTGCGCCGGGTCCTGGGCGACGCGGAGACCGGCCCCTTCGCCGCGCCCGTCGCGCTCAACGTGGTGCCCTGGGCCGGGACGGAGGCCGGGGACGGCTGGTCGTCGGAGGAGCTGGCGATACGCGACGAGTGCCGCAAGATCCTCGACCTGCCGAACCTGCGGATCGCGGCGACCTGCGTGTACGTACCCGTCGTCGCGACGCACTCGATGTCCGTGCACGCCAGGTTCGAGAACGAGATCGCGGTCGACCGGGCCCACGAGATCCTGGCGACGGCGCCGGGCGTGGTCCTGTACGACAATCCGGCGGTGGGTGACTTCCCGACCCCGTCCGACGTCGTCGGCACCGACCCGACCTGGGTCGGAAGAGTGCGCAGGTCACTGGATGATCCGCGCGGCCTGGAGCTGTTCGTCTGCGGCGACAACCTCCGCAAGGGAGCGGCACTGAACGTCGCTCAGATCGCCGAATCGGTGGCAGCGGAA
Source organism: Streptomyces sp. NPDC056347 (assembly GCF_042262625.1). Classification (NCBI taxonomy): domain Bacteria; kingdom Bacillati; phylum Actinomycetota; class Actinomycetes; order Kitasatosporales; family Streptomycetaceae; genus Streptomyces; species Streptomyces sp. NPDC056347. The sequence goes on from NZ_JBHJQP010000027.1 coordinate 45,731, forward strand.
TTCCCCCGGTCCTGATCGAACCATTTTTGTACGGTCTGTGAACACTCTGTGAGTAAGTTGAAACTCTGAACCTCTTGAGCTCGGGTGTCGCGGTGTCCGACGATGACTTTCGGCCTGCTGCAACCACTGGCCCGGGAAGGTGCGTCTCTGTCGTCACCTCTGGCGCGGCGGGGCGCACATACGGGGCATCCGGGGTCTTCGGGGAAGAGCAGGTACGTATGAGGGCATGTCGCACAGCGGCGAACGCGGCGCCGCGCGCGTACAACCCTGACGGGGGGAAATGTGTCCAACTGGCGTGGCAGAGGTTCTCGACATCACAGTGGTGGGCCCGTTGCGCGGCGCTTCGGTGCGCCCGCTCCGGCGGCCCCGCGCGCCCGGCGGCATGCCGGTGATCGCGCCCATGCCCGCAGCCCGCTCCACCCGGCTCCCCTCGCAGCGCGAGGGCGCTGAGGACGGCGTGGCTGCCGGAACAACGGTCGACCATCTCACCGAGACCTACCGGGCCCACTACCGGTCGCTGCTGGGCCTCGCCGCCCTGCTCCTGGACGACACCGCCTCCTGTGAGGACGTGGTGCAGGAGGCGTTCATCCGGGTGCACTCGGCGCGCAACCGGGTACGTGACCCGGAGAAGACGCTCGCGTACCTGCGCCAGACCGTCGTCAACCTCTCGCGCTCCGCGCTGCGCCGCCGCATCCTCGGGCTGAAGCTGCTCTCCAAGCCCATGCCGGACATGGCGAGCGCGGAGGAGGGGGCGTACGACCAGCTGGAGCGGGACGCGCTGATCAAGGCGATGCGGGGGCTGCAACGGCGCCAGCGGGAGGTGCTGGTGCTGCGGTACTTCGCGGACATGACGGAGGTTCAGGTGGCCGAGACGCTGGGGATATCCCTGGGTTCGGTCAAGGCCTACGGCTCCCGCGGGATCGCCGCGCTGCGTGTCGTGATGGAGGCGCAGGCATGAGCGGCCGCGCGTACGGGAACGGGAACAACCCCGAACACGAACACGAACGGGAGGCGGCCGGCGCTGCCGAGCCGACCGGAACCGCCGGTCCTGTCGAGCCGGGCGGGGCTGCTGATTCCGCCGAGCCGGACGGGGACGCTGGTTCCGCTTCTGCCGGGAGCGAGGACCTGGGCAGCCCCAGTGATCCGCAGGACCCGAGTGATTCGCGGGACCTGAGCGACCTGCGTGATCTGCGGGAGGTGCGGGACCTGCGCGGGCTCTTCGGCCCGGGGCCGGGCGACGCCCCGAAGACGGAGGGCGAGGGCGCGGACCTCGACGAGGACGCGCTGCGCCGCATGCTGCGGGGCGCCGTCATCGATCTCGAGCCCGCCGCCGGGACGCTCGACCACCTCAAGCGCGCGGTCCCCGTCCGGCGGGCCAAGCGGCGGCAGGCCGTCGTCGGCATGGCCGCGGCGGCGCTGCTCCTCGGCACCGCCGTGCCCGCCTTCGTGCACGTCGCGAACTCGGACGGGTCCAACACCGCCAACCCCGCGATAGCCGGGCACGGCGAGCAGGCGCAGGGCGGCAACGGCGCCGACAGCGGCGCGCAGGCCGACGGCCGGAACGTCAACGGCGCCACCGACGGGCAGGGCGACGGCGACCCGGACCGGCCCAGGAGCGCCGACGGCCCGGCGGACAGCAGCGGTCCGGACGGCGACGGGGGGCTGTCGGGCGGCACCGCCGACCCGAACGGCCCTTCGGCGGACTCCATGCCGAGCTGCGATCCGGGGCAGCTCGGCGTCGCCTCGGCCGAGACCGGCGCGGCCGGCGCCGACGGCACGGTCTACGGCACCTTCAGGATCTCCAACGTCTCCGGCACGGAGTGCTCGGTGAGCACCGGCGGCAGCGTGGGCTTCCAGGCGGCCGGCGCGGCCGACCCGAGCAGGATCGCGGTCGTCCAGCACACCGCGGGCGACGCGGCGTCCGGGCTGCCCGACCCCTCGCAGGAGCAGCGGACGGTGCTGCTGAAGCCGTCGATGTCGTACGAGGTGAAGTTCGCCTGGGTGCCGAAGGACACCTGCCCGGTCACCGGAGCCTCGCCGAGCCCGACGCCGACCGAGGACGGGGGCGGGGCGGGCGGTTCCGCCGCGGCCGGAGCGGGCAGCGGCGAGGGGAACTCCGCCGCGGCCGCGCAGTTCGGCAGCGAGGACAGCGGCGGCGGCGGGACGCAGGACGGCAGCGTCGCCGTGACGCACACGCCGGAGGCCGGGGCGCCGGTCGCGCAGGCGACGATCTCCAACGCGTGCTCGGGCACGATCTACCGGACCGGGGTACTGGCTCCGGCATCCTGACCACGTACGCGGCGCACGCGCCGCGTACGTGCCCTCAGACGGCCCCGGACGAGGCCCCCGCGGTTGCCCCGGCTTCCGGCCCCGTTTCCGGCTCGGCTTCCGTGACCAGGCCCAGCTGCTGGTCGCGTGCCGCTTCGGCCTCGCGGCGCACCAGCCGGAACCACATGAAGAGCACGAACCCGGCGAAGACGAACCACTCGCCGGTGTAGCCGAGGTTCTGGAACGCCTTCAGGTCGAGCCCGGTGCCCTGCGCCACCGCCGCCGGTACGGGCCGCAGCGCCTCGGCCCCGCTCCCCTGGCCGCCCGTGCTCTGGACCGTCACCCACGCGTCGTAGACGTCGTACGGGACGAGGTTGACCAGGGACGCGGCGCTGATCATGCCCAGCTGGTCGTCGGGGAGCCCGCCCCGCGTGTCGACCCCCTGGGTGCTCGGGGTCTCGGACGCCTGGAGGTCGCCGGTCACGGTGACCGTGCCGGTCGGCGCGGCGGGCACGGCGGTGCGGCCGGGCTCGCCGGGCAACCAGCCGCGTACGACCGGCAACGCCTTGCCGCTGTCCGTACGGAGCATGCCCAGGACGTAGAAGCCGGTCTTCTCGTCCAGTTTCCGGCCGGGCACCAGGAACTGGTCGGCGTACCGGCCGGTGGCGGTGGCGGGGCGGCCGGACGTCACCGTGCTCACGGGCAGCAGCTCGTCGATCGGCTTGGCGGCCCGGGTGCCCGGGGCGGGCTGCTTCTCGGCCGCGTCGTGCGTCTGCACGCGGTCCTCGAAGCGGCCGAGCTGCCAGGTGCCCATGAACACGCAGAACGGAATGGCCAGCACGACGAAGAGGTTGATCCCCCACCATCGCGGGGTCAGCAGGAACCGGTACACCCCTCCACGGTACGGTCCCCGCTCCGCCCGCCCGGAGCGGGGTACCGCCCGAAACCCCCTGCCGTCACCCGGCACGCCCGGCCGGGTCCGCTACGCGCCGGACGGCTCCGCCGCCCCGCCCAGGTGGCGCCGGGCGAAGTCCAGCTCCAGACGGACCTGCTTGATCCGCTCCTCGACGACGAGCGAGCCGTGCCCCGCCTCGTACCGGTACACCTCGTGCGCCGCGTCCCGCCCCTTCAACCGGTCCACGTAGTTCTCGATCTGGCGGATCGGGCAGCGCGGGTCGTTGACGCCCGCCGAGATGTAGACCGGCGCCCGGACCGCGTCGACATACGTCAGCGGGGACGACGCCTCGAAGCGCTCGGGCACCTCCTCCGGCGTACCGCCCAGCAGGGTGCGGTCCATCGCCTTCAGGTCCTCCATCTCGTCGTGGTACGCCGTGACGTAGTCGGCGACCGGGACCGCCGCCAGGCCGAGGGCCCAGTGCTCCGGCTGCGTACCGAGGCCGAGCAGGGTCAGATAGCCGCCCCAGGACCCGCCGGACAGCACCAGCCTCGCCGGGTCCGCGAGGCCGGACTCCACCGCCCAGTCCCGGACCGCGGCGACGTCCTCCAGCTCGATCAGACCGATCCGGTGCTTCAGCGCGTCGGTCCAGGCGCGGCCGTACCCGGTGGAACCGCGGTAGTTGACCCGGATCACCGCGTAGCCGTGGTCGATCCAGGCGGCGGGGCCGGAGGCGAAGGCGTCGCTGTCGTGCCAGGTGGGGCCGCCGTGCAGCTCGAACACCGTCGGGAACGGCCCCTCGGCCGGGGCGGCGGGCCGCTGCACGAGCGCGTGGATCCGGCCGCCGGGCCCGTCCACCCACACGTCCTCCACCGGTACCGACTCCGGCGCCTTCGGACCCGGCGGATCGAGCACCACGGCCCCCGAGGTGGACCGGATGACCGGCGGCTGCGCGGCCGAGGACCACAGGTACTCCACCGAGCCGTCCGGCCGGGCCGTGGCCCCCGACACCGAACCGGCGGGCGTCTCCACCCGGACGGGACCGCCGTCCGTCCCCGGCTCGTACCGCCACAGGTCGCTGCGGGCCTCGAAGGCGTGCACGACCAGCAGCGCGGAGGCGTCCGGGTACCACTCGGCGACCACATCGCCGGGCAGGCCGATCGCCAGCTCCGTCTCCTCACCCGTCGTCGGGTCCCAGATCATCGGCTCCCAGCGGCCCCGCCGCTGATGCCCCACCAGCAGCCGGGTGTCCCCGGCCACGGGCGCGAAGCCCAGCACGCTCAGGCCCAGTTCCTTCGTACCGCCCTCGGTGTCGTCCAGCTCCGCGACCGTCGTCCCGTCCGGCCGGACCACCCGCAGCGCGGAGTGCATCGCGTCGCCGTGCTCGGTGTGCTCCAGGGCGATCAGCGTCCCGTCCTGGCTGAGGTCGCCGACGCCCGCCGACTCGCGGTGGCGGTAGATCTCCACCGCGGGCTCTCCGGGCCGCACGACATGGACCGTCGTCCCGTCCTCGTCGGTCGAGCGGCCGATCACCGCCGTACCGTCCCGGCCGATGGCGAGTCCGGCCGGGTACGAGGGACCCAGACCGGGCGCCGCGGGCTCGTCGGCCGGGGCACCGGCCCCCTCGCCGCCGTGGAACGGCCGGCGCATCCACACCCCGAACTCGTCCCCGTCGGTGTCGTCGAACCACCAGATCGACTCCCCGTCCGGCGTCAGCGCCCCGTCCGTCGTGCCGTTGGGCCGGTCGGTCACCTGGCGCTGCTCACCGGTGGCGCGGTCCCACGCGTAAAGCTCGTACGTGCCCGTCGCGTTGGAAACGAACAGCGCGCGGTCGGGGGCGTCCTCCGCCCAGTCGGGCAACGACACCCGCGGTGCCCGGAAACGCTGCTCCCACGTCGGCGCGGAAGCGCCGGCCCGGGCGTCGGCGGCCTGCGCGTCGGCGGCCTGGGAGGAAGCGGATGTCGTCGAGCCAGTGGTCTCAGTCATGCCCCCATTCTGCGCGGGAACGCCGACAATTCGTTCGCATCGCCCCCAGCCTGTGGATAACCTCCGGGGCATGCATCTACCGACGCCCACCGACTGGCACGAGGCGAACCGCGCGCACTGGGACGAGCGCGTCCCCATCCACGTGGGGAGCGACTTCTACGACCTCGCCTCCTTCCGCGCGGGCAAGGAGGCCCTGCGCGACTTCGAGCTCGCCGAGGTGGGGGACGTCACCGGCAGATCACTGCTGCACCTCCAGTGCCACATCGGGGTCGACACCCTCGCCTGGGCCCGGCACGGCGCCGCCCGGGTCGTCGGACTGGACTTCTCCGAACCGGCCGTCGAGACCGCACGCTCCCTCGCCCGCGAGCTGGAGTTCTCCCAGGACCGGGCGTCCTTCGTCGCGGCCGACGTCTACGACGCCGCACAGGCCGTCCCCGACTCCTCGTACGACATCGTCTACACCGGCACCGGTGCGCTGAACTGGCTGCCCGACATCGGCCGCTGGGCCGAGACCGCCGCCTCGCTCGTGGCACCGGGCGGCTTCCTCTACATCGCCGAGTTCCACCCGGTGACGGACTGTCTGGACGACGAGACCGGGACGAGGGTCGCGTACGACTACTTCAGCCGCGACGCCTGGGTCGACGAGACCCCGGGCACGTACGCGGACTTCGACGCGCCCACCGTCCACAACCGCAGCGTCGAGTGGACGCACCCGGTCGGCGAGGTCGTCTCGGCGCTGGCCGCCGCCGGGCTGCGGATCGAGTTCCTGCACGAGCACGACGCCTCGCTCTTCGCCCGCTTCCCCACGCTGAAGCGGCAGGACGACGGCTTCTACCGCTTCCCCGCCGACCGGCCGCGCATCCCGCTGATGTACTCCATCAAGGCGTCCAGGGCCGCCGGTTCCTGAACCCGGGCCGATTGTCAGTGCCGGGGTCCACACTCGGAACCATGACGACGACTGCCGATCTGCGCGCCGTGGTGGAGACGTACTGGAGCGCGGCCGAGGCCCGCGACTGGGACGCCTTCGCCGCCACCCTGGCCGACGACGTGCTGTACGAGCTGCCGCAGACCTGTGAGCGCGTGCGCGGGAAGGAGCCGTATCTCCGGTTCAGCCGGGCGCTCATGGGGGCCCGGAGCGTGCGCGTCGAGCGTGTGGTGGCCGATGCCGGGGCGAGACGGGCCGCCGTCCGTACCCGCTCCACCACGGACGCGGCGGCCGGCTCCGGGGCGGCGGGGGGATCCGCGGCGCCCGAGGAGCTGCTGGCCCTTCACTTCTTCGCGTTCGACGAGACGGGGCGGATCAGCGGGATCACCGACTTCCGGCCGGAGCCGTACGAGTCGCCGGCGGACCGTGATCATCTGGTCGAACGGTGCTGAGCCCCGTCGGGCTGCTTCGTGACGGCGGTGCGGCGGGCCTCGGGGGAGGCCCTGGGGTCCCGGGGATGCCTTGGGGCCCGGGGGGAGCCTCTGGAAGCCCCCGGGGAGGCCCGCCGCACGTCGTACCTCTGTCGTCCGCGTCCTACGCGGCCGAGCGGAGGGCCGGGAGGTAACCGCCGGACTGACCGGCGGCCTTGGGGTGGTACGAGTTGTAGACCGGCAGCGTCACGCTGTTGAGCCACGCGTCTCCGGAGCACAGCTCGTGCCCGGTGAATTCGTCGACCACGCTGGAGAAGGTGAACCCGGCGTTGGCGGCCTGCTTGGCGATGACCCCGTTCAGGACGTCCGACGCGTTGTTGATGGCGGACCGTTCCTTCTCGGTGAGGCCGGCGATGCAGCTGCCGCTCAGCTGGTAGAAGCGCGGATAGCCCAGCACCACGACATGGGCCTGCGGGGCCCGCGAACGGATCGAGGTGTAGAGGGAACTCAGTCCGGACGGCAGTGAGTTGTTCATCCGGGAGACGGCCGTGGAGATGCTGCTGAGACAGGCGGACTCGCCGGACAACACGCAGTCCTGCATGACGTCGGCGAAACCGACGTCGTTGCCGCCCGCGGTGACGCTGACCAGCCCGGTGGACGAGCTGAGCGCCCCCAGCTGGGTCGAGGCCACCGAGCTGGTGGTGGCGCCCGAACAGGCCACGAAGGCGAAGGACGAGGGTGAGTTGGCGGCGGCCCAGAGGTAGGGGTAGGCCTTGGTGCTGCGGCGGCAGTCACCGCTGTCCGACGTGTAGCTTCCGGCGCCGACGCCGGAGGAGTACGAGTCGCCGAGGGCGACATACCCGCCGGCGGCCGAGGCGTTCGCCGAGGCCGGCTGGGCGATGCCCAGGGCGGCCAGGGCGGCGAGAACGAGAATGGATGCGGACGCCCGGAATCTCCGTACTGACATGGCTGTCAGCCCTCCGAAATGTGGGGGGTGGGTGGGGGGTTGATCGAGCGCCACGTTTCTAGCAGCAATCAGTACCGGCCGGTAATAGCTGCGAAAGAACTAGTCTGATATGCCCGAATGATCGTTCGGGTGTCATAGCTCCGCGCGTAGAAAAACCCCCGTCCGGGCCTCGGGCGGGGGTGGTGCGGAGGTGTGTCAGTGACTCACCACGGCGTGCGGTTCCGGCCACCGTGTGCGGAGTGGTGAAGCGTCACGTTGTGCGGGGTGGTGATCCAGTGCGGCGTACGGGGTGGTGATCCACCGTCCTGGCACCGCTCACCCCGGCCGCCGGCTCCCGGCCGGTCCTGCGCCACGGCGGGCGCTACTGGAT
>NZ_JBHJQP010000028.1:0-26585 GCF_042262625.1 Streptomyces sp. NPDC056347
CGGTGTTCGTTCGCCCGCGCCGCCTTCGTGCGTGCGCGTGTGGCGCCGTGCACGTGTGGTGCATGGGTGCGCGCGTGGTGCCGTGCACGTGTGGTGCGTGCGTGCGCGCGTGGTGCATACGCGCACGGTGGTTACGCCTGTGGTCAGGCAGCGGCACCGGCGGCCGCGGCGACCTTCGCGATGACCTCGGCGATCGCGGTGGTGACCTCGGCGTCGTCGGCGGGGTGGGTCTCGGCGAAACGCGTCACGGAGCCGGGGATGGACAGCTTGACGTCCTCCAGGACCACGGCACCGGCGATGCCGACCGACTTGCGGACATCGTCCTGCGCCCAGACGCCGCCGTACTGGCCGAAGGCGGTGCCGACCACGGCGACCGGCTTGCCGGAGACGGCGCCGGCGCCGAACGGGCGGGACAGCCAGTCGATGGCGTTCTTCAGCACGGCCGGCATGGTGCCGTTGTACTCGGGCGAGAAGAGCAGGAAGGCGTCGACGCCCGCCGCCGCCTCACGCAGCCGGGCCGCGGCGGCCGGGACGCTGCCCTCGACGTCGATGTCCTCGTTGTAGAAGGGCACGTCGGCCAGACCTTCGAAGATCGCGATCTCGGCGCCGGCGGGGGCGTGCTTGGCCGCGGCCTCGGCCAGCTGACGGTTGTGCGAACCGGCGCGGAGGCTGCCGACGAGCGCGAGGATGCGTACGGACATGAGGAACTCCCGGGGGCGGAGTGGTGGCTACCATTCGATGAACTGAATAAAGCGGACCGAGGTCCGTTTAAAGTTGTACCACCTAAACGGACCGTGGTCCACTTGCCTTGGCCGGGCGTTACGCTGACCCCATGACCGGCCCCGTTGAGCCTCTGCCGCAGCCGACCGCCCCAGTCCGAACCGACGAACCGGGCGGGACCCGCAAGAACCTCCTGCTCGCCCCGACCGAAGAAGAACCCCCGCTGCGGGCCGACGCGGCACGCAACCGCACCCTGCTGCTGGACGCCGCCTCCCGGCTGCTGTCGGGCTGCGGGGCGGCGGAGCTGACCATGGACTCGGTGGCCGCCGAGGCAGGCGTGGGCAAGGGGACGGTCTTCCGGCGCTTCGGCGACCGGGCCGGCCTCCTGATCGCCCTTCTGGACCACCGGGAGAAGCAGTTGCAGGCCGCCTTCCTCTCCGGCCCGCCGCCGCTCGGCCCCGGCGCCCCCGCGGCGGAACGGCTGCATGCCTTCGGCCCCGCCGTGCTGCGCCACGAGTACGACCACCACCCGCTGATCCTGGCCAGCCGGACCGACCCGCTGCGCGCCTACGCGGTCCCGGCGTACCGCCTGCGCGTCAACCACGTCGCCATGCTGCTGCGGCAGACGAAGGCGCCCGGCAGCCCGGAACTGCTCGCCCACACCCTGCTCGGCTCCATCGAGGCGGCGCTCGTCCATCACTTCACGGTCGAGCGCGGCATGCCGCTGGAGTGTCTGGAGGACGGCTGGCACCACCTGGTCGACCGGCTCACGGCAGGGGCGTAGCCCGGGAGCGGCGGGCGCGAGAACGGCGCGGCGCGGGGCCGGGATCACCGCGGGGCCGGGAACGAGGCGGGTGCGGGGGCAGCGCGGGAGCGGCGGGCGCGAGAGCCGGCGCGGCGCGAGGCCGGCGCGGCGTGAAGGCCGGGACGGGAGTGGCGCGAGGTCGGGGCCGGACGCGCGCGGGCCCGGGGCTCGGAAGCCTCGCCTCCGGGACGAAAGCCCGATATCGCCCGGGCCCGAGTTGATACATGCTGGAGGGACATCGACAGTTCCGACCCCCAGGGGGTCCGATGCCCGCCCAGACGCCCACCGACGCGACGGTGACCGACCTGGTCGCCGACGCCACCGCCGCGCCGTCCATGCACAACACCCAGCCCTGGCGCTTCCGCTACGGGCGCGGCAGCGGCACGCTCAAGCTGCGCGCCGACTTCGAGCGGCGGCTGCCGGAGGCCGATCCCGCCAACCGCGCCCTGCACGTGGGCTGCGGCGCCGCCCTGCTGAACCTGCGGGTCTCCGCCGCCCACCACGGCCTGACCACGGCCGCCACCCTGCTGCCGGAGCCCGCGGACCCGGTCCTGCTCGCCTCCGTACGCCTTTCCGTGCCCCCGGCGCACGACGGCGCTCCCGCCGGTGATTCCGGCGACGACTCCGGTGCCGGGCCGGGCGACGCGGGGCTGCGGCCGCTGTACCCGGCGATCGCGAAGCGGCACACCAGCCGCTACCCCTTCGACGACCAGCCGGTCCCCGACGACGTCCGCGCCCGCCTCGTCGCCGCGGCCCGCGCCGAGGGCGCGGAGCTGGTCTTCCTGGTCGAGCCCCACCTGGAGACGGTGCTCGACCTGATCCGGGACGCCGAGGGGTACGACCGGGGCGACCCCGCGCGGGAGGCCGAACGGGAGCACTGGACCTGGTTCTCGAAGACCGACGCACCGGCCGACGGCATCCCCGACTACGCCTTCGGCCCCCGCGACGCCTCCGAGCGGGCGACCAACCGCGACTTCGCGGGCAGCAGACCCATGCCCGACCGGGCCCGCGTCCGGTTCGAACGCAACCCCCAGCTGGCCCTGCTGAGCACGTCGGACGACCGCCCGGCGGACTGGCTCCGGGCCGGTCAGGCGCTGGAGCGGGTCCTGCTCGCCGCCACGCTGGACGAGGTGTCCACCTCCTTCGCCAACCAGCCCCTCGAATGGCCGGATCTGCGCTGGGTCCTGCGCGACCCGGTGCACGGCGCGGGAAACCCCCAGATGATCATCCGCATGGGGTACGGGCCCACCGGCCCGCGCACCCCGCGCCGCGCCCTGGAGCGGGTACTGACGTTCGAGCCGTAGCCGGTCGCGGATGGTCCCGGCCCTTAGGATCGCCGCCATGGCAGCTCCCCGACGTGACACCCGGGGCATCGTGGACGCCCCCGAGCTCTTCAACCAGGTGCGTTTCCGCCGCCGCGAACCCGCCCCCGAGCTGCGGCCGTACCTGGAGCACTACTGGCTGATGGACTGGGACCTGTCCGAGCCGTACGCCTCCCATCTGGTGCCGCACCCGTCCGTGAACCTGGTCTTCCAGCGGTACGCGGACGACCTCTCCCCCGCCCCCTTCGACGTCGAGGAGACGGGGGACGCGGGGTTCGCGGAGGTCTCGGGCATCGGCCTGGGGCTCTTCACCCAGAAGCTGGCGGGCCGGGGACGGGTCTGCGGGGTGCAGTTCCGGCCCGGTGGGTTCCGGCCGTTCGCGCCGGGGCGGCCGGTCGCGGAGTGGACGGGGCGCCGGCTCCCCGTCGCCGAGGTGTTCGCCCCGCCCGCCCCGGCGTCGGCGGTCCTGGACCCGGCGGAGGAGGACGCCCGGGTGGCGGCGCTCGACCGGTACCTGCTGGCGCTCGGCCCGGAGCCGGACCCGCAGGCCGCACGCGCGATGGCCCTGGTGGAGCTGGTCCGTACGGACCGGACGGTGCGCCGCGTCGACGAACTGGCCCGCGCCGAGGGGCTCTCGCCCCGCTCGCTCCAGCGGCTCTTCGCCGCGTACGTGGGCGTCGGCCCGAAGTGGGTGATCCTCCGTTACCGCATCCACGAGGCGCTGGAGCGGGCCGAATCGGAGCGGCGGGTGGACTGGGCGGCGCTCGCGGCCGAGCTGGGCTACAGCGACCAGGCCCACCTGATCAGGGACTTCACCTCCACGGTCGGCGCACCGCCGACCGCCTTCGCCGCACGCTGACCGCGCACCGCTCCCGTTGCCAGTCCTGAAATCGGGTTGACGGCTCCGTACCGCCTGCGGAGTATTTATCTGCGTCACACAGCTTGTTCATTCAAGAAGATGTACGCGCATCGCAGAACGTATCGCAGAAGGAGTTCCGCCCCATGCATACTCTGGTCACCGGATGCCGCGGCCGTATCAGTTCCGCGCTCGTCACGCTGCTGCGCCGCGACGGCCACACCGTCCGCGCCGCCTCCCGCACCCCCGAGGACCTCGCCGCCACTGCCGCCGCGCTGCCCGCGGACGTCCCCGTCGTCGCCTGCGACCTCTCCGATCCGGCCACCTTCGGCGCCGCTCTCGACGGCGTCGACTCCGTGTTCCTGTACGCCGAGCCGTCCGGGATCGACGCCTTCATCGCCGCGGCCGAGGCGGCCGGGGTCGGCCACATCGTGCTGCTCTCCTCCAACTCCGTCCTCGCCCCCGATCCCAGGCAGAACCCGATCGCCGCCGCCCACCACACGGTGGAGCAGGCCCTGATCGCCTCGCCGATCACCGCGACCCTGCTCCGCCCCGGCATGTTCGCCACCAACGCCCACCAGTGGGCGGATTCGGTACGGGCCCACGGCTCCGTCGACCTCCCGTACCCCGACAGCCACGGCAGCCCCATCGACAGCGATGACATCGCGGAGGCCGCTCTCGCCGTTCTCACCGACCCCGGCCTGCAAGGCGTGGCGTACCACCTGACCGGCCCCGAATCCCTGACCGCCGCCGAGCAGGTCGGCCTGCTGGCGGCGGCGGCCGGGCGCCCCATCGCCGTCAACCCCGTGGCCCCCGAGGACTGGAAGAAGGCCATGTCCGCGCACCTGCCCGAGCCGATCATCGACGGGCTGCTCGCGTACACGGCGGCCACGGTCGGCGTCCCGGCCGACGTGACCGACGACATCGAGAGGCTGACCGGCCACCCCGCCCGCACCTTCGCCGCCTGGGCCGAGAAGCACGCCACCGCCTTCCGCTCCTGAACGCGCCGGGCGTGCGCCCGAGCCCGTCGCGCGTACGCCCGAGGGCAAACCCCTGGCCGCCCCGGACCGGCCGATGACATCCTGACCGGGTGAACGGACCGGAGATCCACCTCGAAGTCGCCCCTGAGCTGCGTCTCTTCGTCGCGCACGAACGCCGCCGGGGGCGCACGGCCGTGACGACCGACGGCTGCTCCACGCTCGGCCATGTCGTGGAGTCGCTCGGCATCCCGCTCACCGAGGCCGGGCAGGTCCTGGTCGACGGCAGGCCCGCGCCCGTCTCGCACATCCCGGCGGCGGGCGAGTTGGTCGAGGTGCGGGCGGTGGAACGCCCCCAGCGGGTCCCGGGCGCCCCGCTGCGCTTCCTGCTCGACGTCCATCTCGGCACGCTGGCCCGGCGGCTGCGGCTGCTGGGCGTCGACGCGGCGTACGAGAGCGAGGACATCGGCGATCCGGCACTGGCCGCCCGGTCCGCCGAGGAGCGGCGCGTACTGCTCTCGCGGGACCGCGGGCTGCTGCACCGGCGGGAGATCTGGGCCGGGGCGTACGTGTACAGCGACCGGCCGGACGAGCAACTGCGCGACGTGCTCGGACGGTTCGCGCCGCACCTCGCGCCGTGGACCCGGTGCACCGCCTGCAACGGTCCGCTGAAGACCGCGGACAAGGACTCGGTCAGCGGCCTGCTGGAGCACGGCACGCGGAGCTCGTACGACGTCTTCGCGCAGTGCACGGAGTGCGAGCGGGTGTACTGGCGGGGCGCCCACCACTCCCGCCTGGAGACGATCGTCACGGAGGCGCTCGCCGAGTTCGGCCCCGGCCGGTCCTGAGTCCGGCGCCGGGCGGCCTCAGGGCCGGCCCGGGTCGCCGTTCGTGCCGTCGCCGCCCTCGCGCAGGGCCTCGGCCTGGCGGGCGCCCAGCTCGACCGTCCGCCGCATGTGGGCGATGAGCAGGGCCAGTTCCTCGTCGTCGTACGCGTCGAACATGGCCACCCACGCGCCGTTCAGCCGCCGCCACACCGCGCCGACCTCCGCCATCCGCTCCGGTACGGGCGTGACGAGCACCCGGCGCCGGTCGGCGGTGTCCCGTGTGCGCGTGACGTACCCGCCCCGCTCCAGGCGGTCGACCAGCCGGGTCGCCGACCCCGTGGTCAGTCCGGTCAGCTCCGCGATCCGGCCCGTGGTCACCGGCGCTTCCTCCAGACCGAGCAGGTTGAGGCACTGGAGGTCGGTCGGGTGGAGCCGCAGGTGGTCCGCGACGGCCTGACCGAAGAGCGCGTACGCGGCCATGCAGCGGCGCGACTCGACGGTCAGCTCGGCCATCAGCGCACCGCGTCCGGGCTGGGGCTTCTGCGGCATACCGGAATTCTACGAAGCCGGTGGCCCCGCCTGCGGCACCCGCCACGGGAGCACGGGAGTGGAACAGCGCCGGGGCACGGGAGCACCGGGGCGCGAGGCCGTCTGGCCCCTGCCTCGCCGGGCCCGGGTCGCCGGGTCACCGGGTCACCGGGTCACGGCGTCTCGGCGGTGAGGTAGCGCTGGATGGTGGGTGCGAGCCAGGCGATCACCTCCTCGCGCGACATCTCGACGACGGGGGCTAGGCGCAGCACATAGCGCGTGAGCGCCATCCCCAGTATCTGCGAGGCGACGAGCCCCGCGCGGGCGTCCGCCTCGGCCGGAACGGGGCAGACCCCGGCCGTGACCGCACCGATCTGCTCGGTGAAGATCTCTCTCATCCGCTCCGCACCCGCGTCGTTGGTGGCCCCGACGCGGAGCATGGCCGTGAGCACGTCGTCCCCCTCCCAGCGGTCCAGGAAATGACCGACGAGGACGGCGCCGATGTGCTTCGCGGGCAGCGATCCCAGCGAGGGCAGCCGCAGCTCGATCGCCGAGGCGGCGACGAACAGCGCCTCCTTGTTCCCGAAATAGCGCATGACCATCGACGGGTCGATGCTCGCGTCCCGGGCGATGGCCCGGATGGTGGCGCGCTCGTATCCGTCGGCGGCGAACCGCTCACGTGCGGCCCGAAGGATCGCGGCCTTGGTGGCGTCCGAGCGCCGGGGCGCGGTGGCGGAATTCGTCATGCCAACAAATGTAGGCCAACAGGCGTTGACATGCCAGTGGCCGCAGATCTACCGTTGATGCCAACAGGTGTTGACCAACGATTGTTGGCACGCACCTCCCATTGGCACACAGGCGCCGACCACCGGCCGATGCCGACAGTCGATGTACGGGCCCAGGAGGCAGTCATGACCACCACCCCGAGCACCGCACCCGAGACCACCGACGTCATCGACGTGATCGTCGTGGGCGCAGGCCCCACCGGTCTGCTGCTCGCGGGGGATCTCGCGACCCAGGGCATCTCCGTCACGCTCGTGGAGCGCCGCCCTCGCCGGAAGAGCAATCTGACACGCGCCTTCGCCGTGCACGCCCGCACGCTCGAAGTGCTCGACAGCCGCGGCCTGGCCGACGAGCTGATCGGCACGGGCACCACGGTCACGTCCATGCGCTTCTTCGGCCAGGTCTCCTTCGACCTCGACCGGCTGCGCACCCGCTTCCCCTACGTGCTGGTCACCCCGCAGTACGAGCTGGAGCACCTGCTGGAGCGCCGGGCCCGCACCGCCGGTGTCCGTTTCCGTTACGAGACGGAGCTGACCGGCCTGCGCCGGCACCCCGCCCAGGAGTCCGTCACCGCCGAGCTGCGCGAGCCGGGCGGCGGCCGGGCCGCCCTCACCGCCCGTTACCTCGTCGGAGCCGACGGGATACACAGCGCCGTGCGCCGTGAGCTCGGGCTCCCGTTCCCCGGCAGGTCCGTGATCCGGTCGATGGCCCTCGCCGATGTCCGGCTCGCCGAGAAGCCGCCCGGACTCCTCACGGTCAGCGGCCGGGGGGACGCCTTCGCCTTCATCGCCCCCTTCGGCGACGGCTGGTACCGCGTGATGGCCTGGAGCCGCACCCACCAGCCCGCCGACAGCGAGCCGGTCGACCTCGACGAGGTGCGCGCGATCACCCGCCGCGCCCTCGGCACGGACTACGGCATGCACGACGCCCGCTGGGTCTCCCGCTTCCACAGCGACGAGCGCCAGGTGCCGTCGTACCGCACCGGCCGGGTCTTCCTCGCCGGGGACGCCGCCCACGTCCACTCCCCCGCGGGCGGCCAGGGGATGAACACCGGCCTCCAGGACGCCGCCAACCTCTCCTGGAAGCTCGCCGCCGTGCTGCGGGGCCGCACGGCCGACCCGGAGGCGCTGCTCGACAGCTACCACACCGAACGGCACCCGGTCGGTACGGCCGTGATCCGCTCCAGCGGCGTGCTCGCCCGCCTCGCCGTGGCCCGCACCCCGCTCCAGCGCGCGGCCAGAGGCGCTGCCGCCAGGGCGCTGTCCCTGTGCCGGCCCGCCGCCGACAGGGCCATGGGCATGGTCTCCGGCATCGCGATCGCCTACCGCGCCCCGCGCGGGGCGCACCCCCTCACCGGCAAGCGCGCCCCGGACCTGATCCTGCGCGAGGGCCGCCTGCACCAGCTGCTGGGCGAGGGCTCGTTCGTCCTGGTCGCCCCCGCCGGTACGGACGAGACCCCGGCAGCGCCCCCGGCCCCGCTGGTGCACGCCCACTGGCGCGACGGGCGCACCACGGCCCTGCTCGTCCGCCCCGACGGCTACATCGCATGGGCGAGCGACCGCCCCGACCCGGCGGCACTGCGAGCGGCGGTCGCCCAATGAGCCGGCGCCGGGAGCCGTGCTCGGAGCCCGGGGACTCGGGGGCCCGGGGCCCGGGGAAGCCCGCGCCGGTCCGGGGCCGGAGGTGTCGTGGCGGGCTCGTGAAACGCTGAGCCCATGACCGTGACCCGATCCGTCGCCCTCTTCGTCGTCGCCGCTCTCTTCGAGATCGGGGGTGCCTGGCTGGTCTGGCAGGGTGTGCGCGAGCACCGGGGATGGATCTGGATCGGGGCGGGCGTCCTGGCGCTGGGCGCGTACGGCTTCGTCGCCACGCTCCAGCCGGACGGCGAGTTCGGCCGCATCCTGGCCGCGTACGGCGGGGTCTTCGTGGCCGGTTCGATCGCCTGGGGCATGGCCGCCGACGGATACCGCCCCGACCGGTGGGACGTGATCGGCGCGCTGATCTGCCTGGCGGGCATGGCCGTGATCATGTACGCCCCGCGCAACCACTAGCCGCTTTCGCCCCAATCGGGCCGGACCGAGCCTGACCAGAGCAGACCGGGCCTGACCGTCCGGACCGGGCCGCACTGTCCAGATCGGACCGCGCAGGGCCGGACCGTCCGGACCCGGCCGGGTCCGATCGGGGAATGCCGGGGCTCGCGAGCCCGGCGTGCCCCGGACGAAAGGCCCAGGGGCACGCCCCGCAGGACCCGTTCCCCGGCCCTGCCTATCCTGAGCCCTTACCGACCAGCAGCCCGAGGAGTCCCGTCATGGCCGCCACCCCGATCGCCGTCGTCACCG
This sequence comes from Streptomyces sp. NPDC056347, assembly GCF_042262625.1. Lineage (NCBI taxonomy): Bacteria > Bacillati > Actinomycetota > Actinomycetes > Kitasatosporales > Streptomycetaceae > Streptomyces > Streptomyces sp. NPDC056347. The sequence continues at coordinate 9,158 of NZ_JBHJQP010000028.1, forward strand.
GAGCGAGCAGCGGCATCGGTGCCGCGACCGCCCGGCAACTGGCCGCGGCCGGTTACCGCGTCGTGCTGACCGCGCGCCGCAAGGACCGCATCGAGGCTCTCGCCGCCGAGATCAACGAAGCGGGGCACCAGGCGACGGCCTACGTGCTGGACGTGACGGACCGCGCCGCGGTGGACGAGTTCGCCACGGTGTTCCGTACCCTCGCCGTGCTCGTCAACAACGCGGGCGGCGCGCTCGGTGCCGACCCGGTGGCCACCGGCGACCCCGCCGACTGGCGCCAGATGTACGAGACCAACGTCCTCGGCACGCTCAACGTCACCCAGGCCCTGCTGCCCGCCCTCACCGCGAGCGGGGACGGCACGATCGTGATCCTCTCGTCCACCGCGGGTCTCGGCACGTACGAGGGCGGCGGCGGTTACGTGGCCGCCAAGCACGGGGAGCACGTCCTGGCCGAGACCCTCCGGCTGGAGATCGTCGGCACCCCGGTCCGCGTCATCGAGGTCGCCCCCGGCATGGTCAGGACCGAGGAGTTCGCCACCACCCGCTTCCGCGGCGACACCGAGAAGGCCGCCAAGGTGTACGCGGGCGTCGACGCCCCGCTCACCGCCGACGACGTGGCCGACACCATCACCTGGGCCGTCACCCGGCCCAGCCACGTCAACATCGACCTCCTGGTGGTCCGCCCCCGCGCCCAGGCCTCCAACTCCAAGGTCCACCGCACCGCCTGACCACGGCGGGAAGGGCCCCGGACACACCACCCGTGGTCCAGGGCCCTTCCGTCCGGTCGTACGCGAAGAGTTCCGGCCGACAACACCCGGCCGACGAGGCTCCGCTCCGCCTCAGCCCTTCACGCACACGATCTGCTTGAGCTTGGCGACGACCTCCACCAGATCGCGCTGCTGCTCGATGACCTGCTCGATCGGCTTGTACGCCGCCGGGATCTCGTCCACGACGCCGGAGTCCTTGCGGCACTCCACACCCCGCGTCTGGTCCTCCAGGTCCTGCGTGGAGAAACGCCGCTTCGCCGCGTTCCGGCTCATCCGCCGCCCGGCACCGTGCGAGGCCGAGTTGAACGACTTCGCGTTCCCGAGCCCCTTCACGATGTACGAACCGGTGCCCATCGACCCCGGGATGATCCCGTAGTCCCCGGAACCGGCACGGATCGCGCCCTTCCGCGTGACCAGCAGGTCCATCCCGTCGTACCGCTCCTCCGACACGTAGTTGTGGTGGCAGGAGATGACCGGTTCGAAGGTGACCTTCGCCTTCTTGAACTCCTTGCGGACGACGTTCTGGAAGAGCGCCATCATGATCGCCCGGTTGTGCTTCGCGTACTCCTGCGCCCAGAACAGGTCGTTCCGGTACGCCTCCATCTGCGGGGTGTCCGCGATGAACACGGCGAGGTCACGGTCGATCAGATCCTGGTTGTGCGGCAGCTTCTGCGCCTGCCCGATGTGGAAGTCGGCCAGCTCCTTGCCGATGTTCCGCGATCCGGAGTGCAGCATCAGCCACACCGAACCCGACTCGTCGAGACAGAATTCGATGAAGTGGTTGCCCGATCCGAGCGTCCCCATCTGCTTCGTGGCACGTTCCTGGCGGAATTGGACCGCCTCGGCGACTCCGCCGAAGCGCGTCCAGAAGTCGTCCCAGCCCGGCGCCCGGAAGCCGTACAGCTGGTCGGGGTCCACGGCGTCGTCGTGCATCCCGCGGCCCACCGGAATGGCCTGCTCGATCTTCGACCGGAGCCGGGACAGGTCGCCCGGCAGGTCGTTGGCCGTGAGCGAGGTCTTCACCGCGGACATCCCGCAGCCGATGTCCACCCCGACCGCCGCCGGGCAGACCGCACCGTGCATCGCGATCACCGAACCGACCGTCGCCCCCTTGCCGAAGTGGACATCCGGCATGACGGCGAGGCCCTTGATCCACGGCAGCGTCGCCACATTGCGCAGCTGCTGCATCGCGGCGTCCTCGACCGAGGCCGGATCCGCCCACATCCGGATCGGAACCTTCGCCCCGGGCATTTCCACGTACGACATAACTCCTCGATTCCCCCAAAAAGTCTGATAGCGCAAAACCGGTGCCAAGGTCGGCAAATGAGTCGGCCGACCGGCATCCACGGCGGCGCGTGCGATACACATTGTGTCCATCGGCCGCCATCGGGCGGCAACCGTTTTTCGCACGAAGGGAGCCCAGGACCGTGCGACGAATGGCCTACGCGACCGGCACCGCGCTGCTGGCAGCGCTCGTCGTCGGCTGCAGCGCCGACACCGGAGCCGATGGTTCCGCGGCCGACGGCAAGTCCGGCGAGACCACCGTCGCCGCCGCGGCCCCCGGCAAGTACCGCACCCTTCCCGAGGCTTGCGGCGCCGTCACGGCATCCACGCTGAAGGACCTGCTCCCGGGCACCGGCGAACTCCCCGAGGAGCAGCAGCGAAAGGTGTACGAAGGCAGCGCCACCGTCACCTACAACACCGAACGCCGGGTCGGCTGCAACTGGAAGTCCGACACCTCCGCCTCGTCGCACACCCTGTCCGTCGACTTCGAACGGGTCGTGTCCTACGACCCCACGGTGAGCGACGACGACCGCGCCCTCGAGGTGTACACGACGAAGGTGACCGCCGCCGGCCTCTCCTCGCCCTCCGGGAGCCCTGGCAGCACGGGCAGTACGAAGCCGTCCTCCCCGGACGCCTCCGCCGACCACCCGGGCACCGGCCACTCCTCGCACGCCCTGGCCACCTCCGCGACCGCGACCGCCTCCGCCGACGAGAACGGCGGGCACGCCGAGGACAAGGGGAACGGAGACGACGCGACGGACGGGAGCGACGGGACGGACGGAAGCGACGGGAGCGACGAGGACCTCCAGCCCCGGCTCCTCGACGGCCTCGGCGACGACGCGTTCCTGAACGACCTGCTCACCCGCTCCGGCTCGACCGCCCAGCACCGCACGGTGAGCGTGGTATTTCGCACATCGAACGTCATCGTGACCGTCGAGTACACCGAGCAGCCGAGCGTCTCCACCGTCGTCCCCGAGAGCAAGGATCTGCAGGAGAAGGCCCAGGCACTGGCCCGGAACCTGGTCGAGAAGTTCAGCGAATGACCCAGCCCCCGGCACCCCCGGCACCCGCCGGACCCGGCCGCCGGACCCCCGACCGGGGAGCCATCCGGCCCCCGTCCGTCGTACCGTGGCCCTCCGGACCACCCGCCCGGCCGTCCTGACGACTGCCCGTCCTCACGGCCGTCCGGCAGCCCGCCCGCCGCGTCACCCCAGTGAAGGAACCATGCACCGTTCAGCTCCGCGACTCGCCCGCATACTCGCCTGCGCCGCCGTTCCGGTGATGCTCGTCGTCGCCGGCTGCTCGTCGGACTCCGGCGACAAGGACAAGGAGGGGTCGGGTTCGTCCGCTTCCGCGTCGCCGAGCGCGAGCGAGAAGCCGGAGCCGACCGTCGCACCCGCCAAGTTCGGCTCGCTGCCCGACCCGTGCAAGTCGATCACCAAGAACACGGTCACTTCCCTGGTCCCCTCGGCGAAGTCGAAGAACGGCACCGCCGCCACCTCCAGCGACACCGCGTACCGCGCCGGATGCTCGTGGAACGGCCTGGACGACAACGGCGTGAAGGGCTCCCAGTACCGCTGGCTCGACGTCGCCTTCACCCGCTTCGACTCCGACCAGGCCCTCGGCAGCGGCGCCGACCGCGCCCAGCAGGACTTCGCCAAGCAGGTCACCAAGGCCAAGGCGGCCGAGGGTGCCAAGAAGGTCGCCGAGAAGGCCGTCAGCGGCATCGGCGAACAGGCCTCCCTGATCACCTACGACCTCACCAAGACGAAGGAAGACTTCAAGTACGCGACGGTCGTGACCCGGACCGGGAACGTCGTCATCACCCTCACCTACAACGGTGCCGGGTACGCGGGCGCGAAGACCCCCTCCGCCGACGACATCGCGAAGGGCGCCGAGAAGGCGGCCAAGGAAGCGGTGGCCGCCGTCGCCGCCGGCACGGACAAGCCGGCCGAGAAGCCGAGCGGCAAGACCACCGGCAAGGCCGACGACGACAAGAAGTCCGGCAGCGGCTCCTCGCTGGAGAAGACCGACGACAAGAAGACCTCCGCCCGCAAGGCGACGACCGTCAAGAAGACCAGCTAGGGCATTTCACCCTTGTCGCGAAGCCCGGTACTCCCCCCGAGTGCCGGGCTTCGCCCCTCCCCGCGCAAGGCGCCCCACCCCCGTGTGCCAGGCTGTGCCCGCCGGAAGTCGCAGCAGGACGCCGGAACGGGCGTCAGGAGAGGGGAACGCGGGTGGCCGCGACGCAGCTGACACGCACCCACCGCATACTCATCGGCCTCGTGGTCGCCGGTGCGGTGCTGATCGCCGCGATCGGGTTCGCGGGATCGTACGCGGCGGTGCGCGAACTCGCCGAGAAGAAAGGATTCGGCGACTTCTCCCTGGTCTTCCCGATCGGCATCGACGCGGGCATCTGCGTCCTGCTCGCCCTGGACCTGCTGCTGACCTGGATGCGCATCCCGTTCCCGCTGCTGCGCCAGACCGCCTGGATGCTGACCGCCGCGACGATCGCCTTCAACGGCGCCGCGGCCTGGCCCGACCCGCTCGGCGTCGGCATGCACGCCGTCATCCCGGTGCTCTTCGTGGTCTCCGTCGAGGCCGCCCGCCACGCGGTGGGCCGGATCGCGGACATCACCGCCGACAAGCACATGGAGGGCGTCCGCCTCACCCGCTGGCTGCTCTCCCCGGTGCCCACCTTCCGGCTCTGGCGCCGGATGAAGCTCTGGGAACTGCGTTCGTACGAGCAGGTCATCAAGCTCGAACAGGACCGGCTCGTCTACCAGGCCCGCCTCCAGGCCCGCTTCGGCCGCAACTGGCGCCGCAAGGCCCCCGTCGAGTCCCTGATGCCGCTGCGCCTGGCGAAGTACGGGGTGCCGCTGGCCGAGACCGCCCCGGCGGGCCTCGCGGCGGCGGGCGTCGAACCGGCCCTGCTGCCCCCGCAGCCCGTGGCCGCCGCCCCGACGCCGGAACTGGAACCCGGAACCGTCCAGGCGGTCGCACCCGCCCAGGAGCCGACACCGGCCACGGCCGCACCCGCCCAGGAGCCGACACCGGCCGCACCCGCACCCGCCCAGGCGCCCGCGCCGGCCCCCGCCGCCACCGTCGTCCAGGGGCCCGGACCGGTGGCGCCCGTCCAGCAGCCGATGCCCGTGGCGCCCGTCCAGGAGGGGCAGAGCCAGTGGTTCACCGCTCCCCGGAACGTGCCGTACCAGGGCGGCTACGACCCGAATTACGACCCGTCAGTCACCCCGGCACCGCAGGCACTACAGACACCGCAGGCACCGCAGGCCTCGCAGCCGCCACAGATGCCGCAGCCCCGCACGGCCGAGTCCGGCCCCGAGTCCGGCCCCGCTCCGGAACCGCTGCCCGAGCCGGTCCAGGAGCAGATCCCCGCGCAGAATCCGCAGCCGCGGCCCGGACCGCACGTCCAGGTCCCGAACGGCGCGGGCGGCACACGCCCGCTGGGCGAGGGCACCTCGGCGACGCCCCCCTCCGACGAGGAGCTGTACGAGGTGTTCCGGTACTCGATAGTCGGCGAGGGCATGCCCACCCCCGGTGCCTTCGCCGCGAACGTCGAGGCCACGTACGGTCTGCGGCTCCAGTCCCGCAAGCTGAACCAGTACATGGACCAGTTCTCCGCCCGCTTCAACAACGAGCTGCTGGAGGACCACATCGCATAGCCGGTCCGCGGCCCGTGCGGGAGCCCTGTCCCGTGGGGCAGACTCTGGAGATGATCAAGAGCGACCGTCCGGTGAGGAGCAACGCATGAAGGCCACGTTCCACCGCAAGGTCGTACCGGCACTGCTGCTCGTACAGGTCGCGTACGTCGCCCTGCTCGAGCTCGCGTTCACCTTTCTGGTGCCCGACACCGGAGAGATCGACCACACCGATCCCCGCACCTCCGCCACCGTGATGTACGCGGCGCTGGTCGTCGCGGCGGTCGTGGCCATGACCGGCGGAGCCGTCCTGATGGGCTCGGCACGGGTCAGGGACCGGGCGCCTCGCGTGCTGCGCGGCTGCTGGCTCGCCCTGCTCGGGATCGGCGAGATCGCCGTCGCCGTGATGTTCCTGAGAGCGGTCGCCACGGGGTCCATGGGCCCGGACACCCTGATCGGCGTACTGGCAGCCGCGGTGAGCTGCGCGGTCGCGCTGTCGTGTCTGACCGAGGCGGGCACGGTGCTGCGCGGCACCCCGGCCTGAGCCGGGCCGGGCAAAGCCCCCGGCCGGAGCCGTGTACGGGCTGCTGGAGGACCGCATCGGCCTTTGGCCCGTACGGCGGGAGGGCCGCCACCCGAACCAACCGGGTGACGGCCCTCCTGACGTGTCGGGCGGTTACGCGCCCAGCAGCGTGCGGACCCGGTCCGCGCCCACCGCCAGCAGCAGCGTGGGCAGCCGCGGGCCGGTGTCGCGGCCGACCAGCAGCCGGTACAGCAGCGCGAAGAACGAACGCTGGGCGACCTTCAGCTCCGGCGTCGGCTTGGCGTCCGGCGCCAGGCCCTCCAGCACCTTCGGCACGCCGTAGACGAGCGTGGTGAGCCCGTCCAGCGACCAGTGCGTGTCCAGACCCTCCAGCAGCAGCCGCAGCGACTTCCGGCCCTGCTCGTCCAGCGAACCGAGCAGCTCCTTGTCCGGCTCGGTGCGCACGATCGTGCGGGCGTCGGCCGGGACCTGGGTGGTGATCCAGTTCTCCGCCCGGTCCAGCCGGGGCCGGGCCTCGTCCAGCGAGGCCAGGGGGTTCTCCGGGTCCAGCTCGCTCAGGATGCGCAGGGTCTGCTCGTCGTGCCCGCCCGTGATGTCCACGACCGAGGCGAGCGTGCGGTACGGCAGCGGGCGCGGCGTGCTCGGCAGCTCACCGGCGGCCGTGCCGACGGCACGCGCGTACGCGGCGGCGTCGGCGGGCAGCACCGAGCCGTCGGCGACCTTGCGGGTCAGCGAGTCCCACTCGTCGTAGAGCCGCTGGATCTCCTGGTCGAACGCGATCTTGAAGGACTGGTTCGGCCTGCGGCGCGCGTACAGCCAGCGCAGCAGCGGCGCCTCCATGATCTTCAGCGCGTCGGCCGGGGTCGGCACGCCGCCCTTGCTGGAGGACATCTTCGCCATGCCGGAGATCCCGACGAAGGCGTACATCGGGCCGATCGGCTGCACCCCGTCGAAGATCTCGCGGACGATCTGCCCGCCGACGACGAACGACGAGCCCGGCGAGGAGTGGTCCACCCCGCTCGGCTCGAAGATCACGCCCTCGTAGGCCCAGCGCATCGGCCAGTCGACCTTCCAGACCAGCTTGCCGCGGTTGAACTCGCTCAGCCGGACCGTCTCGGCGAAGCCGCAGGCCGTGCAGGTGTAGTTCAGCTCGGTGCTGTCGTCGTCGTACGACGTGACGGTGGTGAGGTCCTTCTCGCAGTTGCCGCAGTAGGGCTTGTACGGGAAGTAGCCGGCCGAGCCGCCGCTGCCGTCGTCCTCGCTCGCCGCGCCGGAGCCCGCCTCGGCCTCCAGCTCGGCCTCGTCGACCTTCTTCTGCTGCTGCGGCTTCTTGCCGCCCTTCGCGTTCCCCGCCGCGGCCGGGTCCTTCTTCGTCCGGTACCGGTCCAGGACGGCGTCGATGTCGGCGCGGTGCTTCATCGCGTGCAGGATCTGCTCGCGGTAGACGCCGGCCGTGTACTGCTCCGTCTGGCTGATTCCGTCGTACTCGACGCCCAGCTCGTCCAGCGAGGCCGTCATGGCGGCCTTGAAGTGCTCCGCCCAGTTCGGGTACGGGGACCCGGCGGGGGCGGGCACCGAGGTCAGCGGCTTGCCGATGTGCTCGGCCCAGGACTCGTCGACCCCGGGGACGCCGTTCGGCACCTTGCGGTAGCGGTCGTAGTCGTCCCAGGAGATCAGGTGCCGGACGGTGTGGCCGCGGCGGCGGATCTCGTCGGCGACCAGGTGCGGGGTCATGACCTCGCGGAGGTTGCCCAGGTGGATCGGGCCCGACGGGGAGAGGCCGGACGCGACGACGACCGGTTTGCCAGGCGCACGACGCTCCGATTCGGCGATGACCTCGTCCGCGAAACGGGAGACCCAGTCGGCCTCGGTGCTGCTCTGACTCTGAGCCACGGTCTGCACGTCCTTCTCTCTGGTAGCGCTGGTAGGGGCTCCGCCCATTCTCCCAGGTCCTCCCGGCAGCGCGAAAACGGCTTTACGGCCCGTGGAATACTGGTTGTGATCCCTTGTACTCCTACGGAAACGGCAGCCAGCCCCATGCCTGAGCACGGCTCGGTCAACTCCCTCGCTTCCACGCTCCAGCAGCAGCTCGCGGACGCCCTGACGGCAGCCCTGCCGGACGCCGGCACCGCGGACCCGCTGCTGCGACGAAGCGACCGGGCCGACTTCCAGGCCAACGGCATCCTGGCGCTCGCCAAGAAGCTCAAGGGCAACCCCCGCGAGCTGGCCTCCAAGGTCACGGCCGAGATCCCGGAAGGCGGCCTGATCAAGGAGATCGAGGTCTCCGGCCCCGGCTTCCTGAACATCACGCTCAGCGACCGGGCGATCGTCGAGACCCTCGCCGCGCGCGCCGCCGACGACACGGACCGGCTCGGCGTGCCGTACAACAGCGCCGCGGGCACCACCGTCATCGACTACGCGCAGCCCAACGTGGCCAAGGAGATGCACGTCGGCCACCTGCGGTCCGCCGTGATCGGTGACGCGATGGCGCAGATCCTGGAGTTCACCGGCGAGTCCGTCGTCCGCAGGCACCACATCGGCGACTGGGGCACCCAGTTCGGCATGCTCATCCAGTACCTGGTCGAGCACCCCGGCGAGCTGTCCCACGAGACCACCGGCGGCGCGGAGGACGGCGAGGCCGCCATGTCCTCGCTGAACCGGCTCTACAAGGCGTCCCGGGCGCTCTTCGACTCCGACGAGGAGTTCAAGGCCCGCTCCCGGGACCGCGTCGTCGCGCTCCAGGCGGGCGACGCCGAGACCCTCACCATGTGGCAGCGGTTCGTCGACGAGTCGAAGATCTACTTCTACTCGGTCTTCAACAAGCTCGACATGGAGATCAGCGACCCCGACATCGTCGGCGAGTCCGGCTACAACGACATGCTGGAGGAGACCGCCCGGCTGCTGGAGGAGTCGGGCGTCGCCGTCCGCTCCGAGGGCGCGCTCTGCGTCTTCTTCGACGACGTGAAGGGCCCGGACGGCAACCCCGTACCGCTGATCGTGAAGAAGTCGAACGGCGGCTACGGCTATGCCGCCACCGACCTCTCCGCGATCCGTGACCGGGTCCAGAACCTCAAGGCGACCACCCTGCTGTACGTGGTCGACGCCCGGCAGGCCCTGCACTTCAAGATGGTCTTCGAGACCGCCCGCCGGGCCGGCTGGCTGAGCGACGACGTCAAGGCCGTGCAGCTCGCCTTCGGCACCGTGCTCGGCAAGGACGGCAAGCCGTTCAAGACCCGTGAGGGCGAGACGGTCCGGCTGGAGGACCTGCTGGACGAGGCGATCGACCGCGCCTCCACCGTCGTCCGCGAGAAGGCCAAGGACCTCACCGAGGACGAGATCACCGAGCGCGCCACCCAGGTCGGCATCGGCGCGGTCAAGTACGCGGACCTGTCGACGTCCGCCGCCCGCGACTACAAGTTCGACCTGGACCAGATGGTCTCGCTCACCGGCGACACCAGCGTGTACATCCAGTACGCGCACGCCCGGTCCCGCTCGATCAAGCGCAAGGCGGGCGAGCTGGCCTCCCGGCCCCACCCGGAGCTGGAGCTGGCCCCGGCCGAGCGTGCCCTGGCCCTGCACCTGGACCAGTTCGCCGAGGTCGTGGCCGAGGTCGCCGCCGCGTACGAGCCGCACAAGCTGGCCTCGTACCTCTACCAGCTGTCCTCGCTGTTCACGACGTTCTACGACCAGTGCCCGGTCCTGAAGGCCGAGGTCCCCGGCGATGTCGCCGAGAACCGCCTCTTCCTCTCGGACCTGACCGCCCGCACCCTCCACCAGGGCATGCGGCTGCTCGGAATCCGGACCCCCGAGCGCCTCTGATCACACCCGCGTACGCCCCGGCCCGGTGGCCGTGACCACGGAGGGACCCCGGTCCTACTCGTTCTCCTTGGTCACCCACCGGGCCGTGTCGTACCGGTACATGTACGTCGGCCGGGCCTGGATGCTGCTGGTACGGAACGGCTTCCCGCCGTCGTCGATGCGGAGCAGTCCGGTCCGGCCACCGCTGCTCCACTCCAGCTCCAGGTACCAGCTGACGTCGTGCCCCTCGGTGTGGACCGTGAGGTCGAAGACCTCCACGTCGCTGGAGGAGACCCGGAACGGGAAGTTCTTCGGCGGTACCACCTCGTCCTCGTGCTGCCCCGCCACCGGCCGCAGCACCGGCCCGTCGTCGTCGAGGTCGACGTCGAAGGACTGCGGGGTGATGCCGCTCCCGCAGCCCTCCCCCATCGAGTACGCCGACCACGCCAGCGGCGCCTTCCGGGACAGCGTCCGCACATGGATGGCGTTCACCACGACGGCCTGCCCCGACTTCCCCTGCACGGTGACCTCGAGCTGCATGCTGCCGCCGTCCACCCCGCCCAGCGCCCTGGCCCAGCCCCGGGTGCTCTGCGGCGCGGGCGGCGGAGGCACGTCTTCCGGCTTCTGGTCCAGGACGTAGTACTGGCCGCAGGGCTCCTCCCAGTTGTACGAACTGATCGTGGCGGTCACCGGTACGCCCCCGGTCGCCGTGCCCGGCCCCTTGCCGCGCCCGGCCGGAGTGCCGCCGGGCGCCGGGGAGGTCGCGCTCACCCGGTTCGAGGGGGAGGCGCTGCCCGGCTTCTTCGGCCGGTCCGGTGAGGCGGAGGCGCTCCTGTCGTCGGTCAGCTCGGGCTCGTCCGTGTCCTTGGCCTGCACGGCGGGGGCGTTACTGAACCCGTCGGAGCGGTCGGCGGTCACCTTGCTCACCACGATCGAGGTCGGCACGGTCAGCGCGACGACGGCGGCAGCGGCGAGCAGCACCCGGGCCCGCCGGGAGGCCAGGAACGCCTTGCGCGGCGGGCCGGGGGCCGGGTCCCCGGTCACGTCCGAAGGCTCCGTCACGGCTTCGGGCGCGGATGCGGGTGCGGGTGCGGACGTGGGCTCGGGCGTGGGCTCGGGCGTGGGTGCGGGCGCCGCTTCCGCTTCCGCTTCGGCCTCCACAACCGCGGCCGGCTCCGGAACCGCGACCGCCTCGGCGGCCGGACGCCGCCGTGCCGCGTCCGCCACGATCCACCGCCGGTGCAGCTCCACCAGCTCCTCCGGGCCGGCCCCGCACAGCCGCGCCAGCCGCTCCACCGGCGCGTACTCGTTCGGCACCGCGTCCCCGTTGCAGTACCTGTGCAGGGTCGACGTGCTGACGTGCAGTCTCCCGGCGAGGACCCCGTAGCTACGCCCCGAACGGTCCTTCAGTTCCTTCAGCAGAGCCGCGAATTCCCCGGCCTCCGGCGTCGCCACTTCGGCGTTCCCCCTCCTTGTCCGTCCCGGAACCCCGTTCCAGGGACGTGGAATCTGCCCAGGTCACAGTACGCGTAGCCGTTCCAGCGTCCCCAATGGTCCGTTCGGCGTTGCGGCCGGAATCCGCCGCACCGCAATCTGATGACACACCGCAGCGACCACCGGGACGACGCAGTGCGAATCAACTTCCGCATCGAGATCGTCGATGCCGTGGCCATTGGCGTGGTGATCGTGTCCACCGCGATCGTCATGGTCCTGATCTGCCACAACTGACCGAGCAACCGCACCTGAACACACGGGGAGTACCACCGCCATGCGCAAGCACATCCGCACCACCGCCCTCGCCGCGACCGCCCTCCTGGCCGCCCTCTCGCTCACCGCCTGCAACGCGGAGGACACCGTGGACAACGGCAAGAAGGCGGGGGCGTCCGTTCCCGCGGCGTCCGACGGCAACACCACCGCACCGGACGCCGGCAAGGACTCCGCAGACGCCAAGGGCACCTCCGACACCCCCGCCGAGAACACCTCCTCCAAGACCAGCGGCGGCAGCACCAGCGCGGGCAGCGGCAGCGCAGGCAGCGGCAGCAAGGGCGGCGGCACCTCCAGCAAGTCCCCCGTCACCTGCACCGGCGCCAACACCAAGGTCACCGTCACCCGGGTGAGCCGCCCCATCAACCACCTGCTGCTCACCGCCACCAACACCGGCACCGCACCCTGCTACGCCTACTACGCGCCGGGCCTCCGCTTCGACGACGCCCAGTCCGCGTTCCCGGTGCTCCAGGACAGCAAGCCGCAGGCCGTGGTGACGCTCGCGCCGGGCCAGTCCGGGTACGCCGCCATCGGCCTGGCCGGTGAGCCCGACGGCCAGGAGCAGCACAAGTCCGACCACCTCACGGTCTACTTCACCGGCAAGAACGACCAGGGCTCCGTCGGCTCCCCCGCCGAGCTGACCCTGCCCGCGGGCACCACCTGGGCCGACAACGGTTTCGTCACCTACTGGCAGGCCGACATGGCCGACGCCCTCACCTACTGACCCGCAGGTGAACGCCGGCGGCCGATGCCGGCGCCCGTCGAACACACGGGCGCTAGCATCGGCCCCATGGCCATGTTCGTGCACCTGACAGCCTCCGCGAACGCGGCGCGCATCCAACGCTCCGGGATACGGGCCGCCAGTCACGGACGCGACGCGGACCGGTCGCGGGGCCTGTACTGCTTTCCCGTACTCCCCTCGTACACGCTCACGCACCAGTGGCTGCGCGAGCTGTCCCGGCGGAGCGGGCCTCGGGGGCTGGTCGCCGTGCACCTCCGGCTGCCGGACGACGAGCCCGTGACCGTGGGCCAGTACCACCGGGACCCGGCGCACGTCACGGCCACCGAGGCGGTACGCCGGGTCGCCGCCCTGCCCGACCCGCGCGGCTGGGAGGTGTTCGTCCCCCGGGCGGTCACCAGGGGCGAGGTGCACCGCGTCCGCCCGGTCCGCCAGGTCACCGGCTGGCGGTACTTCCCCGGCGCGCACGGCACGGCCCCCTGCACCTGCTCCGGCTGCCGGGTACGCGGCGAGTACGGCTCGCGGCGCCTGCGGGAGCGCCGCCCGCACCCCCTGGACGGTCCGCCGCCCACCGCCCCGGTCCTCCTCCGGCAGATCGCCGCGGCGGGCGACCCCGGCGACCCGGAACAGCTCACCCGGGCCCTGCACTGGTTCGGCCTGCGCCGCCGCGGCCCGGTCGACCAGCTGGCCCGCCTCGCGGACCACCCCGACCGGGACGTCCGCATGGCCCTCGTCTGGGCCGTCGGGCGCTGGACGACCCCGGGCGTCGCGGAGCTGCTCCACCGCCTAGCCGGGGACCCGGACGCGAACATCCGGGAGGCCGCCGGGTGGAACCTGTCCGAGCTGCGGTCCTGAGCGGTGCGCGCCCGACCCGTACAGATTTCTTGTACGGGTCGGGCGCGCGTGACGCGGGGGCGCGCGTGGAAGTTCGCTCGGTATGCACCCGAGGAAGCGGAAACGCAGGAACGCGTCGGCCATGAAGCTCGTGGGGAGACTGGTCGCCCTCTACCGCAACACGGCCCGTCTGACCCAGACCCAGCTGGCCGGCATGACCGGCCACCAGGTGGAGACGATCGCCTCCATCGAGCAGGGCAGACGCGCCCTGCTGCCCTCACTGGCCGCCAGTCTGGACCAACTCCTCGACACGAAGGGGGCCTTGGCGGAGGCGGTCGACGGGATGCCGGAGATCGACCTGATCCCGGTCTGGGCGGGCGAGTACCTGGAACTGGAGCTGGAGGCGCTGGCGCTGTCCTGGTACAACAACCAGGCAGTTCCCGGAATCCTCCAGACCGCTTCCTACGCCCAGGCAGTCTTCCGCAATCGCATTCCCGTCTACAGCGAGGAAGAGATCTCGATCCAGACCGCAAGCCGATTGGATCGCCAGGAGATCCTGCATCGGCTCTCGCCCCCGACCACGAGCTTCGTCATCTGGGAACCAGTCCTGACGCTTCAGTTGCTGGACGAGCGAAACCACCTGGAGCAGCTTCGGCATCTGCGTACGTGCGCCCGGCTCCCGGGCGTCTGCCTACAGGTTCTCCCGCTGAACAGCCGCACGCACGCCGCGCTCGACGGCTCTTTCACACTGCTGGAAACAGCGGACTTCCAGCGCCTCGCCTATTCCGAGTCCCAGCGAGGCAGCCAACTCATCGCGGACCCCGATGAAGTCAGCATCCTCACTCAAAGATATGCGATGCTGCGAGCCCAGGCCCTGAACCCCGAAGAAACGGTGGGCCTGCTGGACCATCTGCTGGGAGAGCAATGAGCACCGCACTTGAGTGGTTCAAGTCCAGCTACAGCGGCAGCGAGGGCGGGGCCTGCCTCGAAGTCGCCTACGAATGGCGCAAGTCGAGCTACAGCGGCAGCGACGGCGGCGAATGCGTCGAAGTCGGCTACCACTGGCAGAAGTCGAGCCACAGCGGCGACGAGGGCGGCCAGTGCGTCGAGGTCGCCGCGTGCACCGCCGCCGTCCACATCCGTGACTCCAAGAACCCCGACGGCCCCACCTTCACCGTCGCCCCCACCGCTTGGACGGCCTTCGCCGGATTCGCCGCCCAGGAGCACATCGGCTGAGACCGTCCCCAAGGGAGGAACCGCTCCACCATGGCAGTCATCCACCGCACCACCCTGACGCCCACCAAGCTCGAACTCCTCACCCCCTGGCTGCCCGTGCAGCCCTGGTACCTGGGCGCCGAGGGACGGCGGCCCGAGCTGGACAGGACCGGCGGGTTCCGGCTCGACGACCCGGCGGGCGAGGTCGGGATCGAGTTCATGGTGGTCACCGACACCTCGGGCCCCGGCCCGGTCGCGTACCACGTACCGCTGACCTACCGGGGCGCACCGCTCCCCGGCGCCGAGCACGCGCTCATCGGCACCTCCGAGCACGGCGTGCTGGGCACCCGCTGGGTGTACGACGGGGCGCACGACCCGGTCGTCGGCGCCCAGCTGTACGCGCTCCTCGTCGGCGAGGCCGAACCGCAGATGCAGAGCGTCAGCGACACCCCCGACCCGTCCGTCGTCGCACAGTTCACCGAATCGGGCAGCGCGGCCGGGCTCGCCGTCACGGCCGTCACCGACGCCCCGTACGGCACGGACATCGCGATCAGCACCGCCCCCGAGGACCGTCGGCTGATTCTGCGCGTCCACCGCGTGCTGGGCCCCGGCCGGGAGGACGACGCGAAGGCGCTCGGCGATGTCACCGCCCATGCACCCCTGCCCGACGGCACCCCGGCACGCACCGCCTTCGTCACCGCCCGCGCACGGCCGTGACCGGGTCCGGTCAACGGCCGTCCGTGGCTCCCCGCCCCCGAAGGCCGCGTCAGACGGCGTCCGGGGTGCGGGGAGCGCGGCGCATGGCCCACACCGCCGGGCCGCCGTGCGGAAGCCGGGCCTCCGCGAGCACGGTGAAGCCGAAGTGCTCGTAGAAGGGGAGGTTGGACTCCTTGGACGACTCCAGGTAGACGGGCAGGCCCGCCGCGTCCGCCCTCGCCGGCCCGGACCGCAGCAGGGCCGCGCCGTGGCCCCGGCCCCGGGCCGCCGGATCGGCGCCGACCACCGCCAGGTACCAGTGCGGCTCCTTCGGCCCGTGCTCGGCCGCCGCCGCGACGGCCTCGCGGAACAGCCCGGCCCGGTCGCCCAGGATGTCCTCCAGCTCACGCAGGGTCTCCGCGTCCGGAACGGCCTTGTCCTGCCCCTCCGGTGACACCCAGAAGGACACACCCGCGTCGGTGCGCTCGCACACCCCGTACCGGCCGTACCGCCGGGTGAAGATCGTGGCGAAGTACCGGGCCAGACCCTCCGCCCGGGACGCCGCGTCGGGGAAGAACCAGGCCATCATCGGATCGTCGTCGAAGGCACGGGCCAGGACGTCGGCGATCTGCTCGGCGTCGTCGACCGCCGCCGTCCGCAAAGTCTTCCGAATCGGCATACGGGCCATTCTGCACGGCCGACTTCCTGGCGGTTCGCTCCCTCCTCGGCCATTGGTCTTGACCAATATTTCAATGTATGAAAAGCATGGGCAAAGTCGTCACGGACGGCCATACGATCACCTTCGCGGGAGAACGAACCCCCATGCGCATATCCGCAACCGCCGCAGCCGCCACGCTCGGTGGAGCCCTTGTCCTCGGCCTGACCGTCGCCCCGGCCGCCCAGGCCGCCCCGGCGGACCAGGCCTCATGCACCAACGACGCCTTCTCGGTCGCCGGTAAGTACGGCGAGTTCGTCCTCGGCGACGACGTCCACACCCCCGACGCCGAGGGTGCGGTGGCCGTCGGCGGCAACGCCGACTTCCGGGGCGGGTTCAGCGTCGCCAACGAGCTGTCCGCCGCCGAGGTCGACGCGCTGCCGGGCCGCGCCTCCCTGGTCGTCCGCGGCGACCTGCGCAACGACAAGTCCGTCACCGCCGTGATGAAGGGCAACGCGGCGGTCGGCGGCGAGATCCGCGACCGCGCCCTCGAGATGCACGCGGGCAGCGTCAGCAAGAACGCCGGGCTCATCGACTTCGACGCCGAGTTCGGCAAGCTCCGCACCTACTCCACCGCCCTGGGCGCCGAGGCCGCCACCGACGGCACCCGCGTGTCGGCCGACGGCAACCGCCTCACCCTGGAGGGCACCGACACCTCCCGCAACATCTTCAAGGTGACCACCGCCCAGCTGGAGAAGGCCAAGGAGGTCTTCCTCAAGATCCCCGCGGGCGCCACCGGCGTCGTCAACGTCAGCGGCAGCGACTACGACATGGCCCGGGCCGGGACCACCGGCTTCTTCCTCTCCGGCGGCCAGGACTTCGTCCTCGACGACAAGCTCCAGAGCGCCTCCGGCGGCAAGGTCCGCGCCCGTCTCCTGTGGAACTTCCCCGAGGCCCGCACCATCACCAAGCACAGCAGCGCCGCCTGGCCCGGCAGCGTCCTCGCCCCCAACGCCCACCTGGAGCTGGGCAGCGGCGCCCCGGTCAACGGCTCGGTCTGGGTCGCCTCGCTGCACGGCACCGGCGGCGCCGAGACCCACCACTTCCCGTTCAGCGGCTGCCTCCCCGGGACCGGCGAGACCCCGCCGCCCACCACCCCGAGCACCACCCCCTCCACCCCGCCCGCCACGTCGACACCGTCCACCCCGGCGACCCCGCCCGCGAGCGCCACCCCGTCCGCGGGCACGTCCAGCCCCGCGGTCCCGGGAACCCCGGCGCCCTCGGACAGCTCCCCGGCCGGCAAGGCGGAGGGTGACCTCGCCTCCACCGGAAGCAGCGGCACGATCCCGCTGGTCATCGGCACCGTCGTGGTGCTCGCCGCGGGTGCGGGCCTGACCCTCGCCGCCCGCCGCCGCTCGAAGCGCGCCTGATCCCCGGCCGTCCGGGGCGGGGCCCTTCCGCCCCGCTCCGGAC